>JAZSGY010000080.1:0-2824 GCA_045532985.1 Eubacteriales bacterium
TCGGAGTCCGACGGCGGCGTTTCTTTTTGAAGGCGTTGGGGCGCAAAAACAGACCGAACCGATGGAATTGCCGCGCGGCTGTTGATTTTGCCGCGCGGCTGTGGTATAGTGATACCGTAAAACCGTTTGAACGTTATGAAGTGAGGTGAAAGGTATGTGCGAGCATATTTCGGTGATACGCGAGTGCGACGTTCTCGTCGTCGGGGGTGGGCCTGCGGGCTGTGCCGCCGCGATCCGCGCGGCGCGCGGGGGCGCTAAGACGCTTCTGATCGAGCGGTCGGGTATGCTTGGCGGTGCGACCGTCAATCAGGACGTTATCGTCGTTCTGTCGCAGAACTGCGCCGACTTCGAAGGGATCTGGCAGGAATATATGGCACGCCTTTTCGACTACGGCGGTGCCGATCGGGCGGATTTCGTGATCGCGCCGCTGTACGTCAGCGCGCTCGTTGATCCGAACGTGGTACGCCTCGTTTGGGACGATCTGCTTGCCGAATCGGGCGCGGAGCTTCTTTTGCACGCGTCCTTTACCGATGCGGTCGTAAACGGACGGATGCTGGATTCCGTCGTCGTGAACACGCGCGCAGGGCTCGGAAGGATCCGCGCGAGGGTCGTGATCGACTGCACGGGCGACGCCATCGTTGCAAACGCGGCGGGGGCTTCCTTTGAAAAGGGGAGCGACACCTCAAGCTTTGCGATGAGCCTGACGAAGGTCATCCGCCTCGGCGGGATCAAGGAGGGCGCGGGGCTTGGCGACCGTCTGACGAAGGAGGAGCTTGCCGAAAAGCTCCGCGCGGACGTCGCGGCGGGAATTTACAAGTCCGGCATCATGAGCTCGGGGCGCGTGCTGCAATACATCCATCCGCTCCTTCCCCGATACAGTAAAAAAAGGAAGGAGATCTTCCTCGTGACGAGCCGCATTCTGAACGCAGACCCCACGAGCGCCGAGGATATTACGCGCGCGGAGCGTGAGGGACTGCACAGTATGTACGAGGTCTACGATTTCTATAAGCGCTATGTTCCCGGCTGTGAGGATGCGTTTATCGCGCATATTTCAAACGACGTCGGCGTGCGCTCCTCGCGCCGCGTTCACGGACGGGCGTATATCACCGACGAGGACGCCTTTTACTGCCGAAAGTGCGACGATTCGATCGCGCGCTCCTCGTGGCAGCTTGACGTCTGGCCCGGGGACAGCTACACCCTACCTGCGGGGAACGAGGGCGGCATCAAGGACGAGGCGGCGCGAAACGAGTATAAGGAGCGCATCAAGCGCGGCGAATATTTCGACGTGCCCTACGGCGCGATCCTTGCAAGAGATATCGACAATCTGATGATGGCAGGCAGGATCGTTTCGGCGTCCCACCTTGCCGAGGCATCCTTACGCATCCAGCAGACCTGTATGGCAACGGGTGAGGGCGCGGGCTTTGCCGCCGCTATGGCGGTGAAATGCGGCGCGCTTCCCTACGAGCTTGACGGGTGCGAGCTGTCGCGCGCACTGCGCAGGGTCCGCGAGGAGACGCCGCTTGCCTGGGAGCGGCTATCGGTCGATTATTACACCAAACATATCACGAAGGTAAGGTAAGGGAGACAACCGTGGCAATTCAAAAATTCACCGTCAGCCGTGACGATACGATCTACGAGGCGTGGCCCGATCTCGTGCAGACGAGGGGCGACAGGCTCATTTGCGTTTTTTCGGAATGCACGGCGCACGTCAACAGAGAAAACCAGCGGCTCGTCTTTTGCACGAGCGACGACAGGGGCAGGACCTGGTCGAAAAAGCGGCTCCTTGCCGCGGGAAAAAGCAAAAACGATTACTTCAACTGTCCGCGCATTTCCCTGCTTTCCGACGGGCGGGTCGCCGTGATCTGCGACCGAATGGCGGGTGAGGGCTTTGAGGATTTTTCAAAGCTTTCGCTCTCGCAATACCTTTGGTTCAGCAGTGACGAGGGCGAGAGCTTCTCGGAGCCGACGGTTTTACCCTTCTTCGGCATCGTGCCCGACAAGCTGCTGGAGCTGAAAAGCGGCCGCCTGATCGTTGCCGCACACGCGAAAAATCCCGAAACGGGCAAGCTCGAAGAGGGGCTTTGGTACAGCGACGACAAGGGGGCGAGCTGGTCACGGCGCATCGTGGTTGCGTCGGACCCACGCTACAACCTTTGCGAGGCGTCGATCCTTGAATGCGAGGATCACACGCTCGTCGCCTTTCTGCGTGAAAACTCCTTCCGGGGGCACGACGTGATGAAGGCGATCTCCCGCGACGGCGGCGAGAGCTGGGAGGGCGTTTACAACACGCCGATCGCGTGCGGTCACCGCCCGACGTCGGGCTACCTACGCGACGGCAGAGTGCTGGTAACCTACCGCTTTATCCCCGGGGACCACACCACCTATCACAACACCTTTGCGGCGTTCCTCTCGCCCGAGGGACTGACCTGCACCGACCGCGCGGCACAGCACATCCGCACGGTGCCGCTCGACTATGACAGAAGCGCCCACGCCGATACGGGCTACACGGGCTTTACGCAGTTCGACGACGGCGAGATCTACGTCGTCAACTATATCAAGGACGACGCCGAAAAGGCGCAGATCCGCGGGTACAGCTTTTACCCCGAGGACTTCATTTTACCGTAACGAAAAAGGCAATATCCCGCGGGATATTGCCTTTTTCTTACGCCGCCTTCGGCTGTGCCTGATTTTGCGCGGCAAAATGAATTAATTGACACTTCGTGTCATGAATTGATGCTCCGCATCATGATTTCTCGCGCTCCGCGCTCCATGAATTGAATTGCCTAAAATCTTTATGCACCGCAGTGCAAATCATGTCTGAAGG
>JAZSGY010000040.1:0-14510 GCA_045532985.1 Eubacteriales bacterium
GGTGACAGCCGCCTCGTATTTTCCCCGACCGATGCCGAGAAAATGGAAGCCGTCGCCAAAGAGTCCGTCGTTCGTAAAGTCGGTCACCCACGTGCCGACGGTGGATACCGCGATATAATAAACGAGGAACATCACGAGCGCGAAGATCGGGAGTGCGGCGAAGCGGTTCATCACCACGCGGTCGATCTTATCCGACGCAGAGAGCTTCGTGCGGTCCTGCTTTTTGTAACAGCTTTTCATCACGTGCGCAACGTAGACGTAACGCTCACCCGTGATGATGCTTTCGGCGTTGTCGCCAAGCTCCTTTTCGGCGGCGGCAATATCCGTGTCCATATGCGCGAGGAGCTTTTCGTCAATATGTAAGCTTTCCTTTACTTTTTCATCGCGCTCAAAGATCTTGATGGCGTACCAGCGCTGCTGCTCTGCAGGCAGATCGTGCAGTACCGCCTCCTCAATGTGTGCGATCGCGTGCTCAACAGCACCCGAGAAAATGTGCATCGGCATCGGCTTTGCCGTTTGTGCCGCCTCGATTGCCGCATCTGCCGCCTCGAGTACGCCCTCGCCCTTGAGGGCGGAGATCGTGACGACCTGACAGCCGAAATGACGGGCAAGCTCTGCCGTGTCGATCCTGTCGCCGTTTTTGCGGACGACGTCCATCATATTGATCGCCATCACGACGGGAATACCAAGCTCGGTCAGCTGGGTGGACAGATAGAGATTCCTTTCAAGGTTGCTTCCGTCCACGATGTTGAGAATGACGTCGGGGCGCTCGTGTACCAGAAAATTACGGGCAACGACCTCCTCCGTCGTATAGGGGGAAAGCGAGTAAATACCCGGCAGGTCAACGACGGTCACGCCGTCGTGATGGCGCAGCCTTCCTTCCTTCTTCTCGACCGTAACGCCCGGCCAGTTACCAACGAACTGATTGGAGCCCGTCAGGGCGTTGAACAGCGTGGTTTTTCCGCTGTTCGGATTTCCCGCAAGTGCGATCCGCAAATTCATATGCCTTTCCTTTCATTATGAAGTTAGCATTGGCTAACGGTTATGCAAGTAAATGCGGGGCAGTGCCCCGTTTTGATTAAAGGATAAAGATCTTCTGCGCCATTTCGCGCCCGATTCCGACGCGTGAGCCCTTCGCATTGACGACGAGGTTGCCCGCGATCGTGGAAATAACGGTCACAGTGCCACCCACGACAAATCCGAGGTCTGCCAGATGCTTTTTCGCCTCTGCCTCTCCACCGATCTGTCCGATGATGTTCTCTTCTCCAATAACTGCAGCTGTCAGCGGTATCATACGATCCTCCCGTTAGCGTCGGCTAACTTTTCGTGCAAAAATTAAGTTAGCATCGGCTAACCGTTTCATATTATAATCGGTTTACTACGGTTTGTCAATACCTTTTTTGAAATTTTTTGGATTTTTTTGCAGAATAAAACTGCACCTTGCTTTTTTCAAAAAGATGTGTTATACTGTATGAAGTATATTTTGAAAGGAGGACGGCTATGCATTTACAGGAAAGCGGAGAGATGTATCTTGAGACCATACATATTCTTTCAAAACGGGGCGGATCCGTCCGTTCCGTGGACGTCGGTGAATATATGGGCTACTCGAAGCCGAGCGTCAGCCGTGCGATCGGGCTTCTCAAGCAGGGCGGCTTCGTATCGGTGGATGCCGACGGCTCTCTGCATCTGACCGAGGCGGGGCTTGAGGTAGCGGATAAGATGTATCGCCGCCATACGCTCTTGTCCGACTTTTTCATATCGATCGGTGTGGATGCCGAGACTGCGACCGAGGATGCCTGCAAGATCGAGCATCATCTGAGCGACGCGTCCTTCACCGCACTTGAAAATTTTATCCGTCAGCGAAAGGGAGACGACTATGTTTGAAAATGAAATGATCGAGCTGACGATGCCCGCGCAAAAGAGCATCGCGCTGATCGCACACGACAATAAAAAGCAGGAGCTGATCGACTGGTGCTTAGAGAACAAGAAGATCCTTGAGCATCACTTCCTCTGCGGCACGGGCACGACCGCGAAGATGGTTGCCGACCGCACGGGGCTCCCCGTGCGCGGCTTCAACAGCGGCCCGCTCGGCGGCGATCAGCAGGTCGGCGCGCGCATCGTGGAAGGCAAGATCGACGTTGTGATCTTCTTCTCCGATCCGCTTGCGGCACAGCCGCACGATCCCGACGTGAAGGCTCTGCTCCGTATCGCGCAGGTCTACGACGTGCCGATCGCGAACAACAAGGCAACGGCAGACTTCATCATCACGAGTCCCTTTATGGACACCCCCTACACCCACAGTCTGTTAAACTTCCGCCGTATGGTGGATCAGCGTTCCAAAACGCTTTAATTTAAATTTCGGCGGCGTTGCCGCCGTTTTTCACGCAATTTGAGAAAGAGGCGTATTTTTCAATGAGTTTTTTTAAGAATTTTGCATCGATGTTTCGCCGTGAGTTCAAGGGCTATAACGGCGCGAGACTTTTAAAGGACCTTCTGGCGGGGCTCACCGTTGCGGCGGTCGCCCTTCCGCTCGCACTTGCCTTCGGGCAGGCGTCGGTCGGACCCGAGCACACCGCAGTCGGTATCGCGGCAGGACTGATCACCGCGATCGTCGCGGGGATCGTAACGGGTGCTCTTGGCGGCGGCAGCTTCCAGATCTCGGGGCCGACGGGGGCAATGACCGTCATTCTCGGCGGTATCGTTTCGGGCGCTTACGGGCTTACGGGTATGTTCGTCGCATCACTGCTCGCGGGCGTGATCCTGCTTCTTGCGGGGGTTTTACACGTCGGGCGGCTGATCCGCTTCATTCCGCGTCCCGTCGTCGTTGGCTTTACCTCGGGCATCGCGCTCGTCATTGCGCTGGGACAGCTCGGCAACTTCTTCGGCGTATCGCTTGCGGGCGAAAGCACGCTTGACAAGGTCGTTTATTTCTTCAGGGAGACACTCACCGATATTCATCTGCCGACGCTCCTTTGCTCGCTTGCCGTGGTACTCATTATGCTGGTCTACCCGAAGCGCTTTGCAAAATACGTGCCCGGCAGTCTCGTTTCGATCATTCTGATCACGGCGGTGGTCGCGATCTTTCAGATCGACGTCGGTACGATTGGTGAGATCTCGCGCTCGCTCGTTAACAGCGAACGCTTACGGCTTTCTGCCCTCTCCTTTGATATGATCCTCGACCTTCTCTCCCCTGCGCTGACCATTGCGGCGCTCGGCATGGTCGAGAGCCTTTTGTGCGGTACGTGTGCCGCCAATATGAAAAACGAGCCGTTTGACTCGGACATCGAGCTTGTCGCGCAGGGGGTCGGCAACATCGTGATCCCCTTCTTCGGCGGCGTGCCGTCCACGGCGGCGATCGCCCGCACGAGCGTTGCCATCAAGTCGGGGGGACAGACGCGTCTGACGGGTATTTTTCAGTCGCTCTTTCTGATCCTTTGTATGTTTCTTCTACCGAGCGTGATCGGTATGGTTCCCTACGCGGCGCTCGCAGGGGTTCTGATGGTGACCGCCGTGCGTATGAACGAGTGGCACGCCATCCGTCGGTATTTCAAGGGAAAGTTATGGGATGCGATCCTGATGTTCTCGGTCACGATGATCGCGACCGTCCTGCTCGATCTTACCTACGCGATCCTCATCGGCATTCTGCTTGCGCTCATTCTGATGCTCGTTCGCCTCGCGCGGGCACGCTTTGCGCGCGCGGAGGATCCCGCACCCGACACGGCACTCGTCAAGTGCGATACGGCGGCGTTCTTCGCAAATCAAGAGGGGGTTGCCGCCCTGCTCGAGGCGTGCGTGACGAACGACGCGACCCGCGTGATCCTGTCGCTTGAGGGGGTTCGCTATGTGGACGCGTCCTTCGCGATCCGTCTGTTGGAGCTGCACGAGGAGATCGCGCCGCGCGGTCGTCACCTTTTGATCTACGGCGCGGACGAAGATGCGCTTGCCATTTTCAAAAAGGCAGGGCTTTTCGATGCGCTGGGGGAGGACGCATTCCTCACCGAGCTTACGGTACCGACAGAGGCACCCGTTTGCGTATAAAACAAGGCGGAGTCCGAACCGACTCCGCCTCTGTTTATATACTTTCAAGAATCTTCCGTGCACGGTCGGGGTAGTCCATGATCAAGCCATCACAACCGAGGCGCAGAAGGCGCTCCATATGCTCCTCGCTGTTGGGTGCCCATGGGTGGACTCGCTGACCGAGTGAATGGGCTCGTGCAACGATTTCGGGTTTCTCGAAGATGTCGCCCATATCGGGGTGGATTGCCGCGGCACCGAAGCTCTTTGCATAAGCCGGGGCATCATGCAAGGAAAATGCGCCGTAAAGGGGTGCAACCAAGGCGTCGGGTGCGACCTCCTTCATACGGACGAGCTGCCAGTGACAGAAGCTCGAATAAAAGACGCGATCCTCCATACCGTAGCGGCGTGCGAGCGCGTCAAGGTCTGCGGGCATTTGGGGGTGATAGCCCGATGCGCCGCGATGTGCGATGATCAGCGGTCTTTTAGCAACGTAATCATAGCAACACTCCTTCTTGATGCGTCAAAATATTAACACTGCGTTCGTTATAACACCGAGGTTTCGGTTTGTCAACGCTTTTGCCGAGATTTACATACCGCGTTTTCTTGACAAACGGTTCTCACAGTGTTATAATGAAGCAAAGAAAAAGAGGTGATCTGATTGATACGTGATCTTCAGGATAAAATTTTAAAGTTAAAAAAAGAACGTGACGTGTGTATTCTCGCGCACAGCTATGAATCGCACGAGATCCTTGAGGTTGCCGACTATACGGGTGACTCCTTTGGGCTCAGCAAGAGCGCAATGAACGTCCCGCAGAAGAATCTGCTTCTTTGCGGCGTTCGCTTTATGGCGGAGACGGCAAAGATCCTCTCCCCCGACAAGCGCGTATATCTCTCGCATCCGATGGCGGGCTGTCCGATGGCGGAGCAATTTGATAAGGAACGCATTCTCGCGCTGAAGGAGCAGTATCCCGACGCGCCCGTGGTCGCATATATCAACACGACCGCCGCACTCAAGACCGTTTGCGACGTCTGCGTGACCTCCTCCTCCGCCGTTAAGATCGTGCGTGCGATGAAGGAAAAGCGCATCATCTTTATTCCCGACTGCAACCTCGGTGCCTTCGTGCAAGAAGCGGTGCCCGAGAAGGAGCTGATCCTTCTGCCCGGCGGCTGTCCCGTACACGCGGCGATGACCGAGGCTGACGTTCTGCGTGCCAAGGCGGCACATCCCGACGCGCTCTTTCTGGTGCATCCCGAATGCAAAAAGGAGGTCGTTGACGCCGCCGACTTTGCGGGCAGCACGACCGCCATTATGGATTTCGTGCGCGACTCCGAAACCCGAGAATTTATCATCGGTACGGAAAACAGCATCGTAGCCCATTTGCAGTACGAGTATCCCGAACGGCGGTTTTATCCCTTGTCGGTTGAGCTGAATTGCTCGAATATGCGTGTGACAACGCTTCCCGACGTATACGGCTGTATGCTCGGCACGGCAGGTGAGGAGATCCTGCTTGACGAAGCGACGATCGCCGCCGCGCGCCGTCCGATCGACGCGATGATCGCAATGGGTGGATAAAATGAAAACAATGATCGCAATGAGCGGGGGCGTCGACAGCAGTGTTGCCGCCCGCCTTTTGCTTGACGCAGGTCACGACTGTATCGGCGCCACGATGCGTCTGCACGGCAGCTTCTGCGCGGCTGACGGTGAAAAGGATGCCGCCGAGGTCGCAAGGCAGCTCAAAATTCCTCACACGGTCTACGATCTTGAAGGGAATTTTGAGGCAGAGGTCATTCGTCCGTTTGCCGAGACCTACCTTGCGGGCGGCACGCCCAATCCCTGCATCCTCTGTAACCGCCGTCTGAAATTCGGCGCGCTTTACGAAAAGGCGACGGAGCTTGGCTGTGACACAGTCGCAACGGGACACTACGCGCGGATCGCGTACAGTGAAAAATACCGCCGCCGCGTGCTGATGCGTGGGCTTGACGCGGGTAAGGATCAATCCTACGTTCTCTACGGAATGACGCGCGAGCAGATCGAGCATACCCTTTTCCCGATCGGCGAGCTGCCGAAGGACGAGGTACGCGATATTGCAAGGGCGGCGGGGCTCTTTTCTGCCGAGCGCAAGGACAGTCAGGACATCTGCTTCGTTCCCGACGGCGACTACGCCGCGTTCCTTGAGCGCTATCTCGGACGTGAATTTGCCGAGGGTGACTTCGTGGACGGCGACGGCAAGGTGCTTGGTCGGCACCGCGGCATCGTCCGCTATACCGTCGGTCAGCGGAAGGGGCTGGGGCTCTCCCTGCCCGCACCGCTTTACGTCGGCGGCAAGGATCCCGAAAGCAACACGGTGCTTCTCGTGCCCGAGGAGCAGCTTTTCTCCGATCGGGTGCGCGTTTGCGACGTGAATCTTTCGGCACTTGACGAGCTGTGGGACGGGCTATCCGTCACGGCAAAGATCCGTTATAACCAGACGGCGATGCCCGCGCGTGTGAGCGACGTGCGCGCCGATTCCTTCCAACTGATATTTGAAACGCCCGTGCGCGCGCCCGCGAAGGGGCAGGCGGCGGTGCTTTACGACGGCGATATTGTGATCGGAGGCGGTACGATATGTTAGAGGAAACGCAATTTGACAGGACTGACCGTCTTTTTGGCGAGGGGGCGTCCGCCCTGCTTGCGCAAAAGCGCGTTGCCGTATTCGGCGTTGGTGGCGTTGGCGGCTATGCCGTCGAGGCACTTGCACGCGCAGGGGTCGGGCAGATCGATCTGTGCGACCACGACACCGTCTCGCTCTCCAACCTGAACCGACAGATCATCGCCCTGCACAGCACCGTCGGGCGATTGAAGGTCGACGTTTTGCGGGAGCGCATTGCCGACATCAACCCCGCCGCTACCGTCCGTACCTACCCCGTCTTTTTCACACCCGAGAATGCCGACGGCTTTGATTTTTCGGCATACGACTACGTCCTTGACGCGATCGATACGGTCAGCGGCAAGATCGAGCTTGTCCTGCGTGCGAAGGCGGCAAACGTCAAGATCATCAGCGCAATGGGCGCGGGAAACAAGGTCGGCACTGCCGCATTTGAGGTGACCGATCTGTTCCGCACGAGCGTCTGTCCGCTTGCCCGCGTGATGCGTACCGAGCTGCGGCGGCGCGGCGTGCGCGACTTAAAGGTCGTATACTCGAAGGAGGAGCCGCGCGCTCCCTACAAAAGAGCGGGCGAGGAAAAGCTCCGCAAGGTCGCGCCCGGCAGCGTTTCCTATATGCCGTCAGTCGCAGGGCTTTTAATGGCGGGTGAGGTCATCCGCGACCTTTTACTCCATAAATAAAAAAACGCAGTCGCAAATTTGCATTTGCGACAGCGTTTTTCAATGCGCGCCTCTTGCTGCGTAAGCGCAAAGAAAGTTGTTCGTAAATTCGTGTTCAAGGCGGAAGAGCCCCTGCGCTCGGCGTTCGGGAAGCGAAAGATAGATTCGCCCGCCAATCATGCTGTTCGAGGACGTGGGATTCATTCCCGCCTTTTCGAGAATCTGCATCAGCTTCGGATAGAGTTGATTATCCGCAACGTCGAGAATGAACTTGAATTCGGTACCGTAAAGGCGGTGCAAAGGCACGTGAAATTCAACACAGCCGCGCTCAATGCGGTTGCCGCGACGGTCAAAATCGTTTTTGCGATAGAGTGTAGCGTTGTAAAGGATGGCGTTGAGAACGGTACATTCCTTGTTTTCCTCAGTCAGCTCGGTTGCGGCACAAAGTGCGCACGACGACTTGCTGTACGGGCATATCTTATCGGCAAGCGGCGCACAGCGGCGCGCGTAGCAATGCTCACCGTCGCCGTGATTGGGATGGAACATTCCGAAATTCGGAACGAGAATGCCGATCTTGCAGGCGGCAAATTCCTCATAATGCGTATCAAAAATATCACTTTCGAGAGTGGCGATGACGGTTTCCGCGCGCTCTGCCATACGGCGGCGAAAGGTTGCGCAGGTCAATCGGTCGTTCTCCTCACAGAACATATCCGCGTAAGGAGAGGCATCGGAAAGCGCGAGAAGAAGCGCTTCCCGATCGGCATACGCGGGCAGATAGCGACCGATATGGGATTCGTAAAAAGCATCAACCGTGGGATCCTTTCCCTTACTTTCAAGGCTGAAAAGCCCCTCGGGATCATAGATGTAAATCGGAATATCGCGCCCTGAAAGAATGCCCATCTCATAATTCACCCAATGCGAACGAAGCGAGCTGCGTGTCAGAATGATAACGGCGGCGTAGCAGTCGAGCGTTTTCTCGATCCGCAGTTGGAAGTCATCGCCACCCGACAAAAAGTCGCGGTCACAAAGCGGGTGCATTCCGCGTGCAAGCATAGCATCACGCAAGGGATAAAGGTGCTCGTCGTTATCAGCCGAGGAATGGGATATAAAAATGCCGTAGTATTTTTTCTCGTCCGGATCGAGCGTGCGCGTCGTAAAATCAAAATCCCCGAGTGTCGTTGCCCTGATATCAAGCATATGATCTTCCTTCCTTTTACTGCTTATTGCGGATAAATATAATCCATCGTATTTCCGACGCCACAGGCGGGATCGGGAGCAAGCTCCTTTAACCCCGAGATCATGCCGAGCGGAAAATAAAGCCGGTTTTCTTTCTCGTCAACGTAGGTCTTTTCGGGATAAACCCCATACCAATACGCGTTATCCTCCGATACAAAACCCGTCGCATCGGCAGGAGGCTTCCCCGTGAAGTCCGACTCAAAGAGCGAAAGAAGCATATAAACCGGTATATCTCCATCCTGACAGCTCAGGTAGCATTTGAGGTATACGCCGAGCAGCTTATGCACGGGCACAAGAATATCCATCAAAAGCTCTGCGCGAACGCCTGTTTGCTCCCGTTTCTCTGCCGACATGCGACTGTAGGATTTCTTTCCGACAAGCGTACGGGGATAGTCCGCGACGTAAGGATGCACCTCATCCTTATAGAGCATCATCGGCGGCTCAAGCGTCTCCTCGCTTCCGAAGCTGATCACGCGACAGCCACAGAGCAGCTTTTCCTGCAGATAGACGTCAAAGTCCTCGTCGCTGACGCGGCGGGAGGAATACTCCTTATAGTATTCCTTCGCGTTTTGAAACGCCTGCTCATAGATTTTGAAGCGAAGATGCAAACAACGGTAATAGATACGGCGCGCGGCGTAGTGATTGATCGAGCGGTTTTCGTAATAGTCGTTGCGAAGGATCCTACCGCTGAACTTGTCCGCCAGCGTACGCAAAAAGGTCTCCCCGTCATACATCACGTCAATTCCCTGGAGCGGAGTTCCGCCAAGCTCGGCGTGCGGCTCTGTCAGCGACAGCGGAACGATCGATTCGCTGGAATTTGCGCGCATATAGCCGATAAAATACCAAAACAGGGCGCAGTAACGACGGTTTTCCTCGCAAAACAGCCACTTGCTCATCACGGGGGCAAAGCAGGCACACTTATCAATCGTGCGGCAAAAGTCTTTGACGAAATCGCCGCGCTGTAAAACGGATGCGCAGATTGGCTGACAGGTATAGGAATATCCTGCATAGTCAAGCATTTCGCACAAAGCAGCAATGCTCACAGCGTCCTCCTCGAGGTAGATCAGCAATAGGTTGCCGCAATATTCGTTGATCTCAAATCGTTTGTTTGACAGAATTTCCATAATGGCTCCTCTTTTTCGTATTGGGGCGCGTTTTCGACCTATTATTATATTTATTGTAACAGATTTCGAGGACAAATGCAAGAGGAAACTACAAAGAAGCTCCCGAAGGCTTCTTCGGGAGCTTTGTATTTATCGCTTCGCGTCGCGCTTTGCAAGATAGTTGCGAAGCACCTTGATTGCCATTGCCGCCGTATCGACCGACAGCTCATTCCCGTAGAAGCGGAGATTCAGCTCCATATTATAAATCTCCGTACTACCCTTGCAGATCGGAGATCGATCATCCGATTTTTACTTGCATATCCTCATGCCTCCTGCAAAGTTTAGTTTGCATTTTTATGATTCCATCTATATTTTAACATATGTTCTGCCGAAAAGCGAGCAAAAGACTTGACTTTTGCATATTTATGCGGTAAAATAATACCATACTACAATGGGACTTCGTCCTGAGGAGGTTTTTACTTATGAAAAAGTTTTTGAGTCTTGCACTCGCTGTTCTGATGCTCTTCGGTTGCGTTGCTATGCTCGCGTCCTGCGGCGATGACGCAAAGGTAAAGATCATCGACATCAAGCTGACCGATGAGGAATATGCTTACCTCATCAAGAAGGGCAACACCGAGCTTCAGTCCGACTTCAACGCATTCCTTGCAGAGATCAAGGAAAACGGTGAGTTCCAGAAGATCGTTGACAAGTACTTCAAGGGTGAGGGCACGAAGGTTGGCGTGACCGCAGGCGACCTGAACGCCGCAAATAACGACGATACCTTCATCGTCGTTACCAACTGCCCGTTCGAGCCCTTCGAGTACGTAGGCAACGACGGCAAGCTGTACGGTATCGACATCGAGATCGCAAAGGCATACGCCGATTCGCGCGAGCTGAATCTCGTGATCAAGAATCTGCCGCAGTTCGACCCCATCTTCGATCAGGTTGAAACAGGTCTTGCCGACATCGGTATGGCAGGCATCACCATTTCTGAGGACCGCCTTGAGATCTTCGATTTCACCACCGCTTACTACAACGCATCGCAGAAGATCATCGTTCCCGCTGATTGCAAGGACTTTGACGACTGCAAGACCGCAGAGGACGTTGAGAACGTCCTGAAGGCTCTGAAGGATAAGTCGATCGGCTACCAGACGGGCACCACGGGCAACTGGTACGTTGCAGGTGACGCTGACTGGGGCTACGACGGCTTCTCGAACGTTAAGGCAAAGGGCTACGACACCGCACTTGACGCTATCAACGATATGCTCAACGGCAACATCTACGCAGTTGTGGTTGACGAGGCACCCGGTACCGCAATGGTCAAGGGCGTCAACGGCAACTAAGTAAGAAAACCATACAATAGCAAAAGCCCCGCCCTACGGCGCGGGTTTTTGCTATGTTTAAGGATTTGTTATGATCAACAAGATCGATAAATTTATTGATACGTTAAAAGGGGAATACTTCCGCGATCTCGTGCTTGAGGGCTTTCGCAACACGATCCTGATCGCCGTGATCGGTCTTCTGATCGGTATCGTGATCGGTACGCTGATCGCCGTCATCAAGGTCGCGCCGAAGTATAACGCCGTCATCCGCTTCCTCGACAAGCTCTGCGTCTTTTACGTCGGGCTTTTCCGCGGCACGCCGATGGTGGTCCAGCTCCTTTTGGCCTATTACGTCATTCTGCCGCTTTGCGGCGTCAATATCCCCGCACTTTACGTCGGCTTCCTCGTCTTCGGTATGAACAGCGGCGCGTACGTTTCCGAAATTATGCGCGGCGGTATCAACTCGGTCGACAAGGGTCAGCTCGAGGCGTCGCGTGCCGTCGGTCTCGGCTTCCCTACCTCGATGCTGAAGATCGTCGTGCCGCAGGCAGTGAAGAATATTCTGCCGACCCTCGGCAACGAGTTCATCACGCTGATCAAGGAGACCTCGGTCGTCAGCTTTATCACGGTGTACGACCTCTACTCCGCCCTCAAAAACATCGGACTTTCCAACTATGAAACGATGGTTCCGTATCTTGTGCTTGCCCTGATCTACATCGTATTGGTCATGGGAATTACTCTGCTTGTCAAGCTGCTCGAGCGTGCGTTCGCAAAAAGCGACCGCAAACGGGCGTAAGGAGGTGCGGATATGACGAACAACGTAATGATCGGCGTCAAGGGGCTCGTAAAGCGCTTCGGCGAGCTTGAGGTGCTTTCGGGTGTTGACGTTGATATTCACAACGGTGAGAAGGTTGCGGTCATCGGGCCGTCGGGCTCGGGTAAATCGACCTTCCTTCGCTGTCTCAACTGTATGGAAGATCCCACGGACGGCGCGATCATCTTCAACGGCGTCAACATTGCCGATATGCGCGTCGACATCAACGTACACCGCCGCGATATGGGAATGGTCTTCCAGCAGTTCAATCTTTTCAACAACAAAACCGTACTGCAGAACATTACCCTCGCACCGTTGACCATTGCCGCGCGCGCACACCGCAAGGCGTGGTGGCGGAACCGATTCAAAAAGAAGGGAAAACGGATGCCACTCGCTCCCTTCGCAGAGATTCGCGCACAGATCGAAAAGGAAGCAATGGCGCTCCTTGCCCGCATCGGACTGCAGGATAAGGCATACGCCTATCCCTCGACTCTCTCGGGCGGACAGAAGCAGCGTATCGCCATCGTGCGTGCGCTTGCGATGCACCCGAAGGTCATGCTCTTTGACGAACCGACCTCTGCCCTTGACCCCGAAATGGTCGGCGAGGTGCTGGATCTGATCAAGGAGCTTGCAAACGAGGGGATGACGATGGTCATCGTCACGCACGAAATGGGCTTTGCACGTGAGGTTGCCGACCGCATCCTGTTTATGGACGGCGGCGTCATTGCTGAGGCGGGCACACCGACCGAGGTATTCGATCACCCGAAATGCGAACGCCTCAAAACCTTCCTTTCGAAGGTGCTTTGATTAATACGAACGGAACAGAGCGATCTGTTCCGTTTTTTTATTCTCATTTTTTCAATTTTCTATTGACATTTCGAAATGAATGTGATATCATTGTGATATCAAACAAAAAGGAGTGAATCCATTATGCAAGAAAAAGTACTTGAAAACAAAAAGCACGGGCTCCGCGTTCTGATCCTTGACGTCCTTCTGCTGCTCGTTGCGATCGTCCCGACGGTTTACGGCGCGTATCTGACCGAGCAGGGCAAAGGCTACGGCTGGATCCTTTTCGGCGTGGGTATGGCGGTGCTGTGTATCGGGTGGCTGCCGCTTTGCGGCCTGCGCGTGCTGAAGCCGCAGGAGGCGTTGGTGCTGACCCTGTTCGGAAAATACGTCGGCACGATCAAGGGCGACGGATTTTACGCGGTCAACCCCTTCTCTGTATCCTTCAACCCTGCCGCGAAGACCAAGCTGAACCAAAGCGGTGACGTCAGCACGCCCCCCGCATCTATCCTTATGAAAAACGGGCAGACGGCAGCGATCGAAAACCGCCGCATCTCGCTCAAGATCATGACGCTCAACAACAACCGTCAGAAGATCAATGACTGTCTCGGCAACCCCGTTGAGATCGGCATCGCCGTTACCTGGCGCGTGGTCGACACGGCAAAGGCGGTCTTTAACGTTGACAACTACAAGGAATATCTGTCGCTTCAGTGTGACGCGGCGCTCCGCAACGTCGTACGCATTTATCCCTATGACGTAGCACCGAACGTTGACACGACGGGCGACGGCATTGCCGACGAGGGCAGTCTGCGCGGCTCGAGCGACGTGGTCGCCGAGCGCATCAAGAGCGAGATCCAGAGCCGTGTGGACGAGGCGGGCATTGAAATTCTCGAGGCACGCATCACCTACCTTGCCTACGCGCCCGAGATCGCGGCGGTCATGCTTCAGCGTCAGCAGGCGTCCGCGATCATTGACGCAAGAAAAATGATCGTTGACGGTGCCGTCGGTATGGTCGAAATGGCGCTGGAGCGTCTTTCCTCGCAAAAGATCGTTGAGCTGGACGAGGAGCGCAAGGCGGCAATGGTATCCAATCTGCTCGTCGTGCTTTGCGGCAACCGCGACGCACAGCCGATCGTCAATTCGGGTAGTCTTTACTGATGAACGATCAGCAGAAGAAGCAGGTACCTCTGCGGCTGTCGCCAAAGCTGTATGCGGCGATCTCAGCCTGGGCTGAGGATGATTTCCGCTCGGTCAACGGGCAGATCGAATATCTTCTCTCCGAATGCGTCCGTCAGCGGAAGAAAAACGGCAAATACGTATCCGACGAGATCGACGTGCCGCCCGAGCTTGATATTGAATAAAAAAATGCGACCTTTAGAGCGTCACTCTAAAGGACAGTTTTGCAAGAATACGGTATATCTCGAAAGAGGTATGCCGTATTTGCGTTTGTGTCTACAAATGCAGTGCTTGTCAAGAAAAAATGACGTACAAAGAGTCTGTAGTAAAATAGATGGGAATTTAATATTCAACGTACTGTTTGTATAAAAAACCCTCGCTTCGTAAGAAACGAGGGTTAAGTTTATTACATTTCTTTCTTTTTATAGAACACAACGGATAGATACCAAGAAAGCACATATATTCCGATACCTGCAAGGCAAGCAATAGGCAAAACAGCGTTTATCTGAATCTCATTTTGCAGACCTTCCTTGAAGATCGTGGTTGCGATAATGCTTCCGGCACACACCACGCCGATCATCACATAGTAAGCACCGCGTCCTTTTTCTACTCCGTATTTGAAAACAAACGGGAGAGTCAGAGAAGAAGCAACGCTTGCCATTATCAGCAAGAGCATCATAAGTACGAAAAACTCTTTCAAAACGAAATTGCCTTCGATACTCATTTTCACGCCCTGCGTGATGCAAATTACC
>JAZSGY010000107.1:0-4170 GCA_045532985.1 Eubacteriales bacterium
GCCGCAGGTATGCACCTGATCATCGGTACACAGCGCCCCGACCGTAATGTTATCAACAGTACCATTAAGGCGAACATCCCGGTGCGTATCGCCTTCAAGGTCGCACAGCAGGTCAACTCTCAGGTCATTCTGGACCAGGGCGGCGCCGAGCGACTGCTTGACAAGGGCGATATGTTGGCAATTCTGCCCGGAAAGACGACGCCGATCCGTATGCAGGGCGCGTTCGTTTCCTCGAAGGAGATCAAGCGGATGACCGAGTTCCTTGCAGAGAATTCGGGCGGTCAGCTCTTTGACGACGCAGTGCTGGCAGAGATCAACGAGAACGCGCGCAAGCTTCAGCACGCCGACGACGGCGAGGAGGACGACGCTCCGCTTGAAAAGAAGGCGGATCCGAAGTTTGAGGAGGCCGTCGAGGTTGCCTTCCGCCGCGGAAGCATTTCGACCTCGCTTTTACAGCGCGAGCTTGAGATCGGCTTCGGGCGCGGTGCGCGTATCATTGACCGTATGTACAAGATGGGCATCGTCGGAGAGAGCGAGGGCGGCGCGAAGCCGCGTAAGCTCCTGATCACGCGCGGTGAATATCTTGAAATGAAGTATCAGCAGGAGCAGCGCGAGGCGAAGGCTGCCAGAAAGAAGGAGGATGAGGACGACGATTATTAAGCCGTCCTATGTAAACTATGATTTACACTTTATTAGCCGACGGATTTGAGGAGGTCGAGGCGCTTTGTCCCGTGGACGTTTTGCGCCGTGCGGGTCTTACCGTCAAGACGGTCGGTATTACGGGTAAGACCGTCACGGGCTCCCACGGGATCACCGTGACTGCCGATCTTTTGCCGAGCGAGGCAACAGAGCCGATCGAGCTTTTGTTTCTGCCCGGTGGAATGCCCGGCTCGTCCAATCTTGATGCGTCGGCGGAGGTTGACGCGCTGATCTCGCGTGCGGTGGCAGAGGATGCCAAAATCGCCGCGATCTGTGCCGCTCCCTTCGTGCTTGGCGTACGCGGACTACTGAACGGTCGGCGCGCGACCTGCTATCCCGGCTTTGAGGATCGGTTGCTTGGCGCGACCTATACGAAATCAGCCGTCGAGGTCGACGGGAATTTTATCACGGGCATCGGAATGGGTGCCGCGCTTGACTTCGCGCTTCGTCTTGTGGAGATCCTAAAGGATAAGGATACTGCCGAGGCAATCCGCGCGGGCGTTTTTGCAAAATGAAGAAGGAAGAACTGCGCCGCTATTATCTGTCGCAAAGGAAAACAGTGAGTGATGCTGAGCGTGCTGAAAAAAGCGCGGCGGTCTGCCGTCATCTTTTGTCGCTTCCGTCGCTTCGTCACGCGCCGCTGATCCTCGGCTATGCCGCAGTGCGCGGTGAGCTTGATCTTTCTTCGTTTTACGGGGCGATCGGCGTGCCGATCGCGTTTCCGCGCACGCAGGGCGGCGGCGTGATGGAGTTTGCGATAGCAGAGCCGTCCGAGCTTGTACGCGGCAATTACGGCATTCCCGAGCCGTCGGGCGAGTGCCCTGCGCTCACCGAGCTTCCCGCGGGGACGGTGTGTCTTGTGCCCGCGCTCGTTTACGATGCCGACGGCTACCGTATTGGCTACGGCGGCGGATATTACGACCGCTTTCTTGCGGGCTTTCAGGGCGTGACGGTCGGCGTTGCCGACGCGATCGCAGAAGGACTTCCGCGTGGGGAATACGATCTTCCCGTTTCAATGATCTGCAGTGACCTTGGCGTGACTCTGCCGAGGTCAGGAAAGGCTTAACTATGCTACTCAATCAAAAAAAGACCAACGTTGCCTACCGCTGTCCGCGGTGCGGCTCTGCCGTCGTGGGAATGGCGGGCTCCTTTGCGCTTTCCGCCGCGATGATCAAGCTGAAGTGTCCCTGCGGCAAAAGTGAGCTGACGATGGCGTATACCAAGGACAAAAAGATAAGGCTTGACGTGCCGTGTCTTTTCTGCGGCACAAAGCACAACTATCTTTTGTCGCAGAACGTCTTTTTCGGTCGGGATCTTTTCCTGATCAACTGCGCGTACACGAATTTTGATATCGGCTTTATCGGGACGGAGGAAAACCTTAACCGTGAGATCGAGCGCAGTGACGCTGAGCTGAACGAGGTCTTAAACGAGGTGGGGATCACCTCGCTCGATCAGCTCTCGCGTCCCGAAAGCGAGCCTGAGTTACCCGACGCGCATATTTACGATATCGTGCGCTTTCTGATCCGTGAGCTGGAGGCGGACGGACAGATCGACTGCCCCTGCCACAACGGTGAATACGAGGTGGAGATGCGCCCCGAGGGGATCCGCGTGTTCTGCCTCAACTGCGGCGGCGAGCATTTGTTCTCTGCCGACAGCGTGAGCGCGGCACAGGACTTTTTGAACTGCGACCATCTGAAGCTGACCGACCCGTCGGGTCGTCCTTGATGTAAAGTTAACTTTACAATCCGTAATACTGCAGGATCCCCTGATAGATCCCTCTTGCAAAGAGGGCGGGGTTGTTCAGCATCAGTTCGGCATCGTTTGCGTTGGTGATGAAGCCAAGCTCGACGAGCACGGCGGGCATAGCGGTACGGCGCAATACGTAGAGCCCCGGGCGTAGCTTGACACCGCGGTTTTGCAGTCCCGTTGCCTCGGTCAATCGCTGTAAGATATCCTCGGCGAGGTTATACGCGGCACCCCCCTCGGCATAGACGAGCGCTTCACTGCCCGTTGCCGACGGAATGCTTGATGCGTTGGTGTGCAGACTGATGAAGGCATCAGCACCCCAGCTGTTTGCGTCCTCGACGCGCAAACGCAGGCTTTGAGCGTTGCTCGTACCGATCTGTGTTTCGGGCGTGGGGCGCGACAGGCGCACCTCAAACTCGGGATTTGCCTCGAGCAGCTCTGCAAGCTCGATGCCGATGCGGTAGACGAGATCCTGCTCACGCAGACCGTTTCCTTCGGCACCTGCGTTCGGATTTTGGGGATTGTGCCCCTGATCGACGTAAATTTTAATTGCCATAAGCTACCTCTCTTCCCTTTTTATTTTATGTCAAAAAAGAAAGATTGCCAATGAAAGAGATCCAAAGAATCCTGAGCTTTATGCGTCGGGCGCTTGACGATTACCAAATGATCGCGCCGGGCGACCGCATTGCCGTCGGCGTTTCGGGCGGCAAGGACTCGCTCACGCTCTTAACGGGGCTCGCCGAGCTGCGCCGATTTTATCCCGTTCCCTTTACGCCCGTTGCGATCACGGTCGATATGGGCTTCAAGGGGGCTGATTTTTCGGGGATCGCGGCGTATTGCGAGTCGCTTGGCGTGGAATATCACGTGGTCAAGACCGACATTGCCGAGATCATTTTCGACGTGCGGCGCGAGCCGAATCCCTGCTCGCTGTGCGCAAAAATGCGCCGCGGCTCTCTGCACGCGACGGCGAAGGAGTATAACTGTCAGCGCGTGGCGCTCGGTCACCACTTTGACGACGTGGTCGAGACCTTTATGCTGAATTTGTTTTTCGAGGGGCGGCTCGGCTGCTTTTCACCCGTTACTTATCTGTCGAACACCGATCTGTACCTGATCCGACCGCTGATCTACGCAGAAGAAAAGGACGTGGAGTACTACGTACGGCACGCCGATCTGCCGATCTACAAGAACCCCTGCCCCGAGGATCAGCACACCGAGCGCGAGAATATGAAGAATCTTTTGAAAAAGCTCGAGGCAGACAACAAGGGGCTTCGCCATCGCATCTTCAAGGCGATCTGTAAGGGCGAGGTCGATGGGTTTCATTTGTAAGTCTCTCTGCCTGCTTGCTTGGTTTGGAAAAGGAATAAAGAAAACGGCACACTGCGGTGTGCCGTTTTCTTTACGGTATACATTTGCTTTAGGAGAGCATTTTGAGGAAGGCTTCCTCGTCGATGACGGGGATACCGAGCTCCTTTGCCTTCGTGAGCTTCGAGCCCGCTTCCTCGCCTGCGAGGACGTAGGAGGTCTTTTTGGAGACCGAGGAAGCAACCTTGCCGCCTGCGGCTTTGATCTTTTCGCCCGCTTCGTCACGCGTCATGGTGGGCAGGGTGCCCGTGAGGACGAAGGTCAGCCCCGCGAGGGTATCGGCGGTAGGGGCGGGGGCGGGCGCCCCCGTGCTGGCGCCTGCCGCGGCGGGGCGGGCGGTCCGGGGGCGCGCCCCCCCGTCGG
>JAZSGY010000043.1:0-8044 GCA_045532985.1 Eubacteriales bacterium
CGCCGCGCTTTGCCATCATAAAGCCCGCGACGGGGCTGTCAATGCCGCCCGAAAGCAGAAGCAGTCCGCGGCCGCCCGAGCGGATCGGCATACCGCCAACGCCCTTTTGCTGGTCGGCGTGAATGTATGCGGCGCGGTCGCGCACCTCAACGCGGATCATGGATTCGGGGTGGTGCAGATCGACGCGCAATCCCTTAACGGTGGCGAGCAAAACGCCGCCGACCTCTGCCGCGATCTCGGGAGACTTCAGCGGAAAGGTCTTGTCACTGCGCTTCGCATCAACGCGGAAGGTCTTTTTCCCCGCCATACACGCAGGCAAATATTCCCTTGCCGTTTGCAGGATAGCGTCCATATTCTTTTCGGTGACGGCGGCGCGTCCGACGCCGACGATGCCGAAGACTCGCTTCGCCGCCTCGAACATACCGTCAAGATCGCAGGCGTCGTCCTGCGGCTCAATATACAGTGCGCTTTGCGCGTGAGTGACCTGAAAATTTCCGTACGCGCGCGCGCGTTTTTTGATCTCCTTCAGAAGAAGCGACTCAAAGGAAGCGCGGTTGGCACCCTTTAAGACGATCTCTCCGTATTTACAAAGAATAACTTCCTTTATCATCTGATCTGTCCGTTTCCGTCAATGAAGTATTTTTCCGTCGTCAGTGCGGAAAGCCCCATCGGGCCGCGCACGTGCAGCTTTTGCGTGGAGATGCCGATCTCGGCACCGAAGCCGAATTCGCCGCCGTCGGTAAAGCGGGTCGAGGCGTTGACGTAAACTGCCGCCGCATCGACGCTTTGGCGGAAGTATTCTGCGGTCTTGATATCGTTCGTCAGGATCGCCTCACTGTGCCCCGTGTTGTATCGGTTGATATGGGCGACTGCCTCCTCTACGCTGTCAACGACGCGCACGGCAAGGATCGCGTCGTCGTACTCGGTGGCGTAATCCTCATCGGTCGCACGCGCGACACCCGGGATCAGGGCACAGGTGCGGTTACAGCCACGCAGCTCAAGGCGCTTGCCCGTCAAGGTGTAAAAGCGCGTAAGGAATTCCGCGGCGACCGCCGAGTGAACGAGCAAGGTTTCCGCGGCGTTACAGACCGAGGGGCGCGAAAGCTTCGCGTTCTCACAGACCTTGAGTGCCATATCGAGATCCGCCGCCGCATCCACGTATACGTGGCAGTTGCCTGCACCCGTTTCGATGACAGGAACGGCAGAGCCGTCTGTGACGGCACGGATCAGCCCGTGACCGCCGCGCGGGATCAGCACGTCAAGCAGACCGCGCTGTGCCTTCATCGCGGCGACCCCCTCACGCTCGGTGCGCTCAAGAAGAACGACGGCATCGGCGGGAAGATCGCATTCGGAGAGCGCACGGCGCAAAAGCGAGGCAAGGATCATATTGGAAAAGAGAGCCTCCTTACCGCCTCGCAGTACGACGGCGTTTCCCGTCTTGATACATAGGGCGGCGGCGTCGACCGTGACGTTCGGACGTGCCTCGTAGATCATACCGACGACACCGAGCGGCACGCGAAGGCGCGTGATGCGCAGTCCGTTCGGTCGGGTAAAGCTCTCACCCGCGCCCGTAGGATCGGGAAGTGCGGCAACCGCGCGCAGTGCGTCGGCAATGCCGTCGATGCGCTCTGCCGTAAGGCAAAGACGGTCGAGCATCACGCTCGGCACGCCGTTGTCCGCGGCGCGTGCGAGATCCTTTTCATTTTCGGCAAGGATCGCATCGCTCTCACCAAGCAAAAGCTCGGCGGCACGCAAAAGCACGCGGTTGCGGCGTGCGGTGGATGCGCCCGCAAGCGCCCCTTTCGCCCCTGCGGCACGCGTGCAAGCGTCCTTTACGTATTCAAAAATATCCATATCGGGTTCCCCCTCTGAAATTTTATAGGAGTATTGTATCACAAGTATCGGGAAAATGCAAGAACTTTACCGCGATTCGTCCTCGGTCAAAAGAACCTCACGCGCCGTGTCTTTTTCAATTTTCAGCGTCTTGATCTCAAAGGGCTGAAGCGCCACGGAAAAGTTCTGCCCGAAATAATCGAAGGAAAAGCTATGGGTACATCCATCCATCTCGACGAATCGAAGGATCTCGCACGCATCGGTCTCGCATTCCTTCAGCGCACTGCAAAGGACACCGCGCTCGGTGCATTGCATATAGCTTCCGCAGGGCGGCAGGATGCCGTCGTGATTTGCCTCACAGATCACAGTCGGCGGGATATGGAAGGCACGGGCAAGTGCGGGGATATCGAGATCGTTTCTGTGCATCACGACGCGCACGCGCCCCTCACAGATCCCCTGCTCCATGATCGCATAGTCTGCCCCTTCCTCAAGCGGGCTGATGCGAAGATCGCCGTAAATACAGCTGCGCAGAACGCTGAGTGCGACGGTCGTATCCTGCTTCGTGTAGGAGAAAAGGCTGTCGGCGAGGAAGGAGACGGCAGAACCGTCACCGCGTGCGGTGAGCCATTCTCCCATCGGGGCATCTGTTTTCGTGTCGGTGCGTGACTCCGCCGTAAAGGGTGCGGAGACGCGAAGCTCGCGGTAGCCCGTATCACTGACGAGCTTCAGAACCGTGTGCGGCTCGTTCCAATTGACCGTGTAACGGAGATCGAACGCATCGCCCTCCGTATAGAAGGTGTAATAAAGCGTCAAGCGGCTACGTCGGAAGCTAAGAACGCTCTTGACCGTGGTGCGGATCGCGCCGTCCTCGATCACCTCGATGCTCTCGGGCACGAAATCCTCGAGCTTTTCGCCGTAGGAATCAATATTGAAGCACCACGTGTCGCCATAGTCGGCAAAGACCTGCGGAACGAGAAGGCTCGTCCACTCGCGCTGAAGGCGTTTGGAATACACGCGTGACAAAAGTCCGCTGTCGGGATCGAGCTCGAAGGAAAACGCGTCCGTCTCGATGCGGCGCGGCGAAGGATCCTTGACGATCGCCGCCGTCGTGCCACGCTGTATTACGCGGAATGCCTTATAGCCCATCGGCGGGATCTTTGCACGAAAGACGAAGCGCGAGCGGAAGCCCTTGATGACCGAATAGGCGCGGATGATCTGGCAGGGATAGAGATTACCGTCGGCATCGGAAAGCTCGATCTCGCCGTCGTACGCGGGGAATTCGTGAAGCCACTGTACCTCTGCCTCAAGCTCGCCGTGATACGGCACCTCGGTCAGGTTCCAGCAGACGAGATTCCATGCGGTGTCGGGATTTTTTCCGGGGGTCTTTATTTTGCGCGTGATCGCCTGCAGGGAAAAATGCATCAGCTCGTTTGCCGTGAAGATGGCACGTCCCTGCTGGTTGTAGGCGTCAAAGTAGGCGTCCTTGATCGATGCGCCGCCGAGAATATCGTGGAACTGACAGAACATCAGATCCCCCCAGGCAGCGGTGAGCTTCTCCTTCGCGTAGGGGCGGTTCAAAACGTGCTTTGCAAGCACTGCGGCACGCTCGGCAGAAAGGAGCGCGTATTCCGCGATGCGGTTACGCTTTTTGACGAGATGGCCGTTGGTATAGGGACCGAAGTCGCCCGTGATCAGCTCGTGATCCACGGTAACGGTCGGCTCGCCCTGTGCCTCAAAATAGCCTGCGACGGTGGAAAATCTGATATCGTAGGGCTTTTCGGCGTTGAGGCGGTGGATATCGGCGATCGCCCGCTTCGTGGGTGCGCCGCCGTGGTTGGTCACGCCGTAAACCATCAGCTCGTCGCAGTCGGCATCGGTCATTTTCTCCTCTGCCTCGTTCACGGCGCTCTCCATATCCTTGTTATAGATCCTGCCGTACTGCCCTGCGCGGAAGGAAAGGACCGAGCTGCCGTCCTTGCTGATCCACTTGAAGTAGGGGGACGGCAGGGGGATATGGCGCATCTCGGGACGGCACATACAGTAGTAGTTGACGTGGCTTTTGGAAAGGATCTGCGGCAGCTGTGAGGGATGACCGAAGGAGTCGATGTTGAAAACGGTATCCGCATATTTTCCGAAATTTTCAATAAGGTAACGCTGACCGTAAAGGCTCTGCCGCGCATAGCTTTCACCTGCGGCAGAGTAAAGATCGGGCTGAAGCCACGCCCCCTCGCAAAGCTCCCAGCGCCCCTCGGCAACGCGTGCCTTGATCTCCTCAAACATATCGGGGTCGATCTGTCGGATCCACTCAAATACGGGCGGCGTGGCGAAGGAATAGATAAAATCCGCATCCTCCGTCATTCGGTCAAGCGCACTGCGGAAGGTCGAATGGATGGACGCCATCGCCTCATCCCATCGCCAGAGCCAGACGGGATCGAAATGGGTGTTGCCGATCATATATACGTTCTTCATAAAGAACTCCTTTTTCAAGTCTTACGCTTCAATGATATCACGGAAAAAGGAAAAAGTCAATCAAATCTCTTGACAGAATCTTTTTTCTATGGTAAAATATGCGTTGGCTACGGTGGAACGAGTAGGTTTCGTGTCTTGGCGCAGAGAACGTGCGGTGGGTGCAAGCACGGCAAGAGCGATTCCGAAGGTCACTTCACCGCCTGCGGGAGGAGCCTTGCTATGCAAGGGGTAGAGCCCGCCGTCTGCCGCGTTAAGGCGTTTGAGTGTGCATCTTTGATGCAAAATCAGGTGGTACCGCGCTATTTGCGTCCTGTTTTTCGGGGCGCTTTTTGTTTTTACCGAGAAAGGAAGTATTATGAGAAAAGAGCTTGCAAAAACCTATTCCCCCTCTGAATTCGAGGAAAGACTCTATCAGAATTGGTGCGATAAGGGCTATTTTACGCCCGATCCGAAAAATCCCGCACCTGCGTTTTCGGTGGTCATCCCGCCCCCGAACGTAACGGGACAGCTTCATATGGGACACGCGCTGGACGAGACCCTTCAGGATATCCTCGTGCGCCGTCGCCGTATGGAGGGCTACAACACGCTGTGGGTACCCGGTACCGACCATGCGGGCATTGCAACGCAGATCAAGGTCGAGGAGCAGCTTCGTACCGAGGAGGGGCTGACGCGCTACGACCTTGGGCGTGAGAAATTCCTCGAGCGCGTCTGGGACTGGAAGCATAAGTACGGAAACCGCACCATCAGCCAGCTGAAGAAGCTCGGCGCATCCTGCGACTGGACGCGTGAGCGCTTTACGATGGATGAGGGATGCTCCCGCGCGGTGCGCGAGGTTTTCGTGAACCTTTACGAGAAGGATCTGATCTACCGCGGCAACCGCATTATCAACTGGTGTCCGCACTGTATCACCGCCCTCTCGGATGCTGAGGTCGAGTATAGCGAGCAGGAGGGCTTCTTCTGGCATATCAAGTATCCGATCAAGGGCGAGGATGCTTACGTTGAGATCGCGACCACGCGTCCCGAGACGATGTTCGGTGACACCGCCGTTGCGGTCAACCCGAACGACGACACGACGAAGCACCTGATCGGCAAGACGCTGATCCTTCCGCTCGTCGGACGCGAGATCCCCGTCTTTGCCGACGATTACGTTGAGATCGGTTTCGGTACGGGCTGTGTAAAGATCACGCCCGCGCACGACCCGAACGACTTCCTCGTCGGTCAGCGTCACAGCCTTGAGCAGATCAAGGTCATGAACGACGATGCGACGATGAACCGCTTTGCGGGCAAGTACGAGGGTATGGATCGCTACGAGTGCCGCCGCGCACTGGTGGAGGATCTGAAGACCGAGGGCTACCTTCTGTCGGTCGAGCCGCACGCGCACAACGTCGGAACCTGCTACCGCTGTAAGACGACGGTCGAGCCGATGACCTCGGATCAGTGGTTCGTCCGTATGCAGCCGCTTGCCGAGCCTGCACTGAAGGTGGTTTATGACGGCAAGGTCAAGTTTGAGCCCGAGCGCTTTACGAAGACCTATACCAACTGGATGGAGAACGTACACGATTGGTGTATTTCCCGTCAGCTTTGGTGGGGACACAGAATTCCCGCCTTCTACTGCGATGACTGCGGCGAGATGACGGTCTCGAAGACCGATATCACGGTCTGTCCGAAGTGCGGCGGACGCGTGCATCAGGAATCCGACGTGCTGGACACCTGGTTTTCCTCGGCACTCTGGCCCTTCTCCACGATGGGCTGGCCCGACAAGACCGAGGAGCTTGAGAAGTATTATCCGACGAGCGTTCTCGTCACGGGCTACGACATCATCTTCTTCTGGGTCGCCCGTATGATCTTCTCGGGTCTTGAGCATATGGGCAAGGAGCCCTTCTCTACCGTATTCATCCACGGACTCGTGCGTGACGCACAGGGACGCAAGATGTCGAAATCGCTCGGCAACGGGATCGATCCCTTGGTGATCATTGATAAGTACGGTGCCGACGCGCTCCGCTGTGCGCTGGCAACGGGTAACGCGCCCGGTAACGATATGCGCTTCTCCGACGAGAAGATCGAGTCGGCGCGTAACTTCGCAAACAAGCTCTGGAATGCCTCACGCTTCGTTTTGATGAATCTTGACGCCGAGGATGAGGAAACCGCTCTGCCCTCGCTTGACGAGCTTTCGGTCGAGGATAAGTGGATCCTTTCGCGCTACAACAATATGGTAAAGAACGTCAACGCGAATATGGATAAGTACGAGCTTGGCGTTGCACTGTCTGATCTTTACGACTTCACCTGGGATATCTTCTGCGACTGGTATATCGAGCTTGCGAAGAGCCGTCTGTTCGAGAAGGAATCGAAGGGTGCGGCAGTTGCACGCCGCGTGCTGGTTTACGTGCTGACGGGCGTTTTGAAGCTGCTTCATCCCTTTATGCCCTTCATCACCGAGGAGATCTACCAGTCCTTGCCGCACGACGACGAGAGCATCGTGATCAGCAGTTATCCGAAGTTTGACGAATCGCTCGTCTTCCCCGCCGAGGAGGCATCGCTTGACCGCGTGATCGCACTGATCGGCGCGATCCGCACCCGCCGTGCGGAGATGAACGTTCCGCCCTCCCGTAAGGCGAAGGTCTATCTTGTGACCAAATACGCCGACACCTTCAAGGGGGCTGAGGCGTTTATGATCCGCCTTGCCTCGGCGTCCTCGGTTGAGATCGTGGATGCCTACGAGAAGGACGACGCCGTCAGCATCATCACCGAGGGTGCGACTGCATTTATTCCGATGGCAGAGATGATCGACCTTGACAAGGAGCGCGCACGTCTGTCGGGCGAGCTTGCAAAGACCGAGGGCGAGATCAAGCGTCTGCAGGGTAAGCTTTCAAACGAGGGCTTCCTTGCAAAGGCACCTGCCGCTGTCGTGGATGCAGAGCGTGCAAAGCTTGAGAAGTACAACGCTACGAAGGAAGCACTTCTCGCGGCGATCGCGAAGCTTTCATAACTCTTAAAATAAAAAACTGTCGCAATTCATTTTGCGACAGTTTTTTATTGGAATACGCGGTCGGCAAGCTCCTCTATCCCCTCGACCGACGGGGCCGCGGCAAAGAAAACGTATTCGCCGTAGCGGATGACAGTCGATTCAAGCGTCGGATCAAATCCCTTCAGGAAATCGGCGCGGCGATGGCAAAGCACGGAAACCTGCATCGCGGCATCGCTCCCCGCACAGTCAAAGAGTGCAAGCTCAAAAACCCGATCGAAGGAGCTGCCGAGGTAAAGCGCGGCAGAAAGGATCGCGTCCTCGGGGAGCGAGTCGTCGGGATCGTAGAGCAAAAGCAGCTCCGTCTCACTGATGCCGCCGTCGGCGGTCTCATAATAGTTCCCTGTCGGTAGCGTGCCGTAGCTTTTCAAAAGCTCTGCAAGTGCCCCACCGACGTCAAGTGAGGGCGCGGCGCAGGCAGTGAGAAAAAGCGGGATAGAGAGAAGTAGAAGGAATATTTTTTTCATACCCCATCCTATGCAAAAAAGCGGCAGAGTATGCCGCTTTTCGTTATAACTTCAAATCCGCGGGAAAGCACCACGCTCTTTGAGAGGCGGCGGCAAGCGTACAGACGCGCGTGATCTTCTCACGCATGCTTGGCTTTTCCATATGACATTCGTGCGTGAAGAAGGATAAAAGCGGCGTTTGGGCACGCGTGGCGAAGATCTCCTCGATCCCTGCAAGATCAAGGCATTCGAGGCGTTTTTCGGTACGGGCGTA
>JAZSGY010000087.1:0-5749 GCA_045532985.1 Eubacteriales bacterium
CGAGCGTGCGATCCGCCATGCGATCGAGGTTGCATGGGATCGCGGTGATATTGATACCTTAAACTCCTATTTCGGATATACCATACAGACAGCACGCGGGAAGCCGACAAACAGTGAATTTATTGCAATGATTGCCGACAATCTTCGCCTAAAGTACAAATTGTATTAAGTACAAATTTTATTAAAAACCGCATTCCCGATTGGGAATGCGGTTTTTTATTTATTTCAGTCTCGCTTCGAGAGCGGCAAGCTCATCGTACAGTTCCTTCGGAACACGGTCGCCTACCATTGCGTAGAATTCCTTAATGCCTGCAACGTCTTCACTCCAGAGCGCCTTATCGACGTTCAAAAGCTCCTCAATGACGGATGCATCGATATCAAGTCCCTCAATCTCAATATCCTCTACGTAAGGTACGTAGCCGATCGCGGTCTCGCGAGCGTCGACCTTACCTGCGCAACGAGCGAGGATCCACATCAGCACGCGCATATTGTCACCGAATCCGGGCCAGATGAAATGCCCCTCAGAGTCGGTTCTGAACCAGTTTACGTGGAAGATCTTCGGAGGATTGGGGATTCTCTTACCCATCTCGAGCCAATGTGCCCAATAGTCACCCATATCGTAACCGACGAACGGACGCATTGCCATCGGATCGCGACGAACAACGCCGACAGCGCCTGCTGCAGCGGCAGTCGTCTCAGACGCCATGATCGAACCGACGAAGGTACCGTTCTGCCAGCTGGTGGACTGGTAAACCAGCGGAGCCGTCTTTGCGCGGCGACCGCCGAATACGATCGCAGTAATCGGAACGCCTGCAGGATCGTTAAATTTATCGGACAAGCAGGGACAGTTGATCGCTTTCGCGGTGAAGCGAGAGTTCGGATGTGCGCCGCAGGTCGACTTATCCTTCTTATCATACTTGCGGTAATCCCAAGGATTGCCCTTCCAATCAATTGCGTTTGCGGGCGGGTTGTCGTTCAGACCTTCCCACCAAACGGTGTTGTTGTCAACGTCGTGAACAACGTTCGTGAAGATGGTGTCACGCATCGTGGTAGCGAGTGCGTTGGGATTCGACTTGTCGTTGGTGCCAGGTGCTACGCCGAAGAAGCCGTTTTCGGGGTTCACAGCCCACAGACGGCCGTCCTTACCGACGCGCAACCAGGAAATATCGTCACCGACACACCAAACCTTGTAGCCCTTCTTCTTATAGAATTCGGGCGGGATCAGCATTGCGAGGTTGGTTTTACCGCAAGCCGAGGGGAATGCAGCGCAGATATACTGAATATCACCGTCGGGATACTCAACGCCAAGGATCAGCATATGCTCTGCCATCCAGCCCTCTTTTCTACCGAGGTAGGATGCGATACGAAGTGCAAAGCACTTCTTACCGAGCAGAACGTTTCCGCCGTAACCGGAGTTGATCGACCAGATGGTATTGTCCTCAGGGAAATGGCAGATGTAACGGTTCTCCTCATCAATATCGGCTCTTGCGTGCAGACCCTTAATGAAATCGCCGCTATTGCCAAGCGCCTCCAAAACGTCGGTGCCGACACGCGTCATAATCAGCATGTTCAATACGACGTAGATAGAGTCGGTCAATTCAATACCGTATTTTGCGAAGTCGCTGCCAACGATACTCATGGAATAGGGGATAACGTACATCGTTCTTCCCTTCATCGAGCCACGGTAAAGCTTCGACAGCTTATCATAGCACTCCTTGGGATCCATCCAGTTATTGATGTTACCCGCATCTTCCTTTTTGCTCGTGCAAATGAAGGTTCTGTTCTCAACGCGTGCAACGTCATTGATCGCAGTTCTGTGCAGATAGCAGCCCGGAAGCACCTCTTGATTCAGCTTGATCATCTCGCCCGTCGAGCAAGCCTCAGCGCGCAGCGCTTCTGCCTGTTCCTCGGTACCGTCGATCCAGACGAGCTTGTCAGGCTGGGTCAGAGCCTTCATCTCATCGATCCACTTGTTGACATAAGTGTTCGTCGTCATGTTTTTCTCCTCACTAAAAAATATATTTTTAATATAAAACCTTTTTATCGGCAACGCCAAAATTGCCGAACCTTCGACAAGTATATTATATCATAGTTTTGTCAAATTTGCAACAATCATTTTCAAAAATTGCATCTTTAACAGTTTATTAACATCTATATTTTTCTTTTTTTAATCTTTCTTTTTTTGTTCATATTGATGTTATAAAATTGAGATAAAATATAACTTAATTTCTTTGTAGATCACAGTTTTTTCATTGGTTTGGAGGAAAAACTTTTGAACAAATTATATTTGTATTTCAAACGGAATCTGTCTGTTGCTTTCAAGAGCGTTAAAAACGGAAAAAAGCAATTTTTTCCGTTTGTATTGGCTATTTTCCTGATCACGACTGTCTTTTTCACGCTGACGATGGCGTTTGACAACAACAAAAGCCAGCGTGAGGACAAAATACGCGAAACCTACGGTTATCACGTTTTGATCTCCGGTCTGCGAGAAAAGGAATTCAACGTCTTAAAAGCAAACGAGGATCCTGCGGCGCTGAACCAAAAGACCTACGAGATCGTTGAAACGGTTTATCGCGAGGATTCTGATGGGAACGCACATCATTTCGATCTTTATCTTAAGATGGTGCGCAATGAAAAAAGGGGAATTTTCAACTTCCTTTCAAAGGACAGCCCCGAGGATATCTTCAAGGACTTCGAATCACAGTATCACGAGCTTCTCTACAAAAGCGATTACAAGATCTCGATTTCGCACTCCCCGCTTTATGAACTTGAGGAAAACGGCTCTGATCACACGGGACTTTATATTACCGTCACAATCGCCTGCTCTCTCCTTTCCGTATTCGTTCTCTCCGCGCTTTATAACGTGCGCCTGAATCATTATAAATTCATCTACGGTATTTATTCTGCCTTCGGAGCTGATTTCAAAAAGCTGCGGCGCTCTGCTTTTTACGAGCTACTCGTTCTCTTTCTGATCGCCGTGCTTCCCGCTTACGCGCTCAGCCTGATCCTTTCTCTTTTGCTTTATCTTTGCAACGATCTTTCTTTCTCGCTTTCCTTCTTCTCTTCCTTGAAGGTCATTCTATTCTTGATTCCGATCCTTTTTATCAGCACGCGCATTCCTATGCGAGTCCTCTCCCGCACCGAGCCGATGCGTTTGATCGTGTCCGAAAACAACGAAAACTGGGTATCGCACCGCGGCAGATCGGTTTCCTTGATCAAATCCAAATTCCCTGCGAAGTACGAGTTTCACACCGCACTGCGATTCCGCCGTTATCTCCTCCGTCTTGCGCTGAATTCCGCCGTGTTTTCGATTTTGTTCTGTTTCGGCGTGTATCTTTCCCTAACCTATACCGCCGAAAGAAAGGCTCGTGAGATCAACGAATACGAATATTCGTTAAAATTCAAAAATTCCGCGATGCTCAACGACCCCGAGCTTCAGAAAGTACTGTCGGAATATCGGGAAAACGGAACGATTCGTGACGTTCAAAGGAATTATCCGTCGGTTTTGGCGGAGGATTCTCTCTCCCACATGCTAGTTTCAAGAGATCATGTCGGGCTGTTCGCGGGACTTCTGAAAACGCCAAAAACCGATGCGACTCCTGATGAAAAAACCTATGCGGTGTCGCGCTTACAGTACTACTGTGCAACCGACTCGGATCTTCTCCGTATCTTTGACGACATATATGGGATCGATCACAGCGGCGACGTCTCAACGCTTTTGGACAAGCCGAATTCCGTCGTGCTTGCAAAAACGCTCAACAACCGAGAGATCTTTGACTACAAGGTGGGCGATACCGTATGGCTTGCCGCCTATCATCCGGTATATTTTGAGGAAGAACTGGCAGAGCTCAAGGATCCCACCGATCCCGAAAAATACGATCCCAATGCCTATATAGATAACTTCGGCAATCTGATGACGAAGGACGAGGATGGCAAGGACGTTCTCTTGCGAAGCGCGCCCTATATTCGCGGAGAGCTTGCGGGGACGGAGCTGCTGAAGGCGCAGATCGAAACCTTTAAGTTTGAGTACATTCCCTTCACCGTTACCGCAATTATCGAAAATTATTCCACGGCAGAAAACGGAATTCCCGTCATTCTTAATAGTGCCGATTATGCTAAAATAACCGGCGAGGAGGTCGCCTCCTCCGATACGATTTACGTTTCGATTGCAAACGATGCAGAAGTCGAAAGGATCGATGCCCTTGAATCGGAGCTGCGTCAATTCATCAGTGGAAAGAATATTTCTCTGACTGCAACGGGCGCGCATTTTCAAAACAGCGTGGAAAGTCTGTATCGCTACGATCTGTTGATCATTTTGCTTGCGGCGATCGTTTTGATATTTATCCCAATCATTTGGTTTTTCACACAGATTCTATTCTATAAAAAGCGCGAAAATGAGTTCTATATTCTCCAGGCAATTGCAGCCGACATTTCTCAAATTCGCAATCTGCATTTGTTCAACGCAGTTCTGATGCTGCCTGTCGGGATCCTCTCCCTACTTCTCTCTTTTGCGGTTACTGCAATCTTCTATTACGTTAAAAATTCCTTTTGGTCGGTTTTGTTTGGAACCGAATCACTCTTGACAACGCAATTCTATATGCCTCCGATTGCATTTGCGATCGTTTTCGCGATCTGCTTTTTGTGTAGCTTTCTCTCTTCTCTGTTCCCCTATCTTTCCTACAAGAATAAAAAGGAAGCCTCGCATGAAAAAAATGACATTATATTCTATGCTGAGTAAAGGAGTATAACAATGGCTATTCTTGAAGTTACGGATCTGATCAAGCAATATAAGCAGTCTGACGTCGTGATAACCGCCGTGAATCGAGTTTCTCTGCAGGTGGAGGACGGCGAGTTCGTTGCCATCATGGGCTCTTCCGGATCGGGCAAAAGCACGCTACTGCATTTGATGGCAGGCTTGATCCGTGCCAACTCGGGCACGGTATCGATCCGTTCAAATAATATTACGGATATGCCCCCCGACAAGCTTGCGACCTTCCGCGGCGAGCATATCGGCATTGTCTTTCAAAAACACAACCTCATTCCTCAGTTGACCGCATACGAGAATATAATGGTTCCCGTTATGATGTGCAACAAGGCTCGTCACACCTATGAGGAGACCGAAAAAAAGCTGATCAAGGCGTTGGGACTTGCGGAGCGTCTGCATCATCTTCCAAGCGAGCTTTCCGGCGGTCAGCAACAGCGCGTAGCGATTGCACGTGCCTTGATCAACCGACCACAGGTGCTGTTTGCGGATGAGCCGACCGGAAACCTTGACAGAGCAAGCGCCGACGAGGTGCTTGACCTTCTCTTAAAGCTGAAGGAAAGCGAAAAGCAAACCATCGTAATGGTTACGCACGATCCGAAGATCGCGAAGCGCGCCGACCGTGTTCTGATCATGGAAAACGGCTTTCTAACGCCCCTTCGTACACCGCTCGAATAAATAACATAAACAAAAACCACCGTTCAAAAAGAACGGTGGTTTTTTGTTTTAACCTACGATACCGGAGCGCTCAATACCCTGGATCAAGTATCTCTGACAGAACAGATATACAACGACCAGCGGAGCGATGATCATAATACCGCAAGTATTTCTGATTGCCGTATAGTACGCAGACTGTCCGGCATAATCGGTTTCCAGAGAAGGCGGAACTACCACGATGTCAGGCATCAAGGTCGTTTGCGAAGTCTGGAAGAAGAGCTTCGTATAGAAGTCATCCGTCCACTGCCACGAGAATGAGAACAGGAAGAT
>JAZSGY010000100.1:0-2225 GCA_045532985.1 Eubacteriales bacterium
GGAGCAAGCCTGACCTGCCGCCTGACCCATTGCCATGCAAGCGGGAATTACTCTGAAAGCGCCCGCCGCCTGCGACTCCGCCGAGATCGGTCTGCCCGCAACGAGGAGATTGGAGCATCCCTCGGGAACGAGAGAGCGGTAAGGGATCGTGTATTTCGGTGCGACCTTGCCGTGGAATCCGCCCGAGATCTGACCGTCGCGGCTGTGAACGTCCATTCCGTAGCCGAAAACAACGACGGTATCGTCAAAGAACACGCCCTCGGAAATATCGTTCACGGTGAGGCGGTACTTGCCGACGATGTGGCGCGACTCGCGGATGCCGAGAACGGGAGCGACCTGCGTGATCTTGCAGTGCTCAAAGCCCTCGGTCTCAAGCAGATCGCGATAGGAGTCAAGGACTTGCTCGCGAGCCTCGATGTGCGCATCCGTCATACTGCGCGCGCTGTTGGCATTGACGCCGTAGACACGATAATGGTTGACCTTGTAAGTACCCGGGATCGGCTTCAGGTAGCATTTTGTGGGAAGAGTGGGGCGCTTGCCTCTGCCGAGGAACGCATTGTCATCCGCATCGTCTACCTCAAAAAACAGCGTTCCGGGCTGAGGGGGCAGACCGTCCTCCGAGCCCCACCAGGTCTCGACGCCCGATTTTTCGGCAACGTCAGCGTTGCCCGTGCAGTCGATATAGAGCTTCGCCTTGAGCGCAACAAGTCCCTCGGGGGCGGCAAGAACGATCGAGTCGATCGCGCCGTCCTTGAGCACGCTGTCAACGTATTTTGTATAAAGGAAGATCTCAACGCCCGCCTCGATGCACATTCTGTCAAGAACGAGCTGGAGTGCATAGGAATCGAAGGGGGTGACGCGGCGGTGATACTTTTTGAGGAATGAGGTGTAAAGGCTGGGCGCGTCGGTATCGTCGGGCGAGATCGCGCCGCCGATAGCAATGGTGCGCTCAACGATCTCGTCAAAGAGACCGCGAACGACTCGCTCGTCGCCCTTGCTGTCATAGCAGGTCATAAAGGGACCGACAAGCGCCGCCGTAGCCATACCGCCGAGCATACCCGTGGTCTCAACGATGACGGTCTTTTTGCCCTCGCGAGCGGCTTCGATAGCGGCGCACACGCCCGCAGGACCGCCGCCGATAACGCATACCTCGTATTCGCCGAGGTACGGAATATTGCTTGAATATGTAAGCTTATCCATTGTCTTTTTTCTTTCCTCCGAATGAAAATATAATTATCGACTTAATTATATATCGAATTATTGCAACTATATACCACAAATACTACTAAAAATTTAACTTTTACGACTTTTTTGCTGATTCTCGGATGCATACCCGCCTTTTGTGGATCTTTGTGCGGCTGCCGCACGGTATTTTGCCGGGGTCATTCCCGTAGAGCGCGTGAAAACGCGGATGAAATAGGAAGTGCTGTTGAATCCGCAGGCGTAAGCCGTCTCCGTGACGCCGTATCCGTCCGCAAGCCTTGCTCGTGCGCGGTTGAGGCGGATGACGCGGATATAATCGTGCACAGTCATGCCCGTGTACTTTGCAAAAACTCGGGTGAGGTAGTCGCGGTTGATGTAAAACCTGTCGGCAACCTCGTCGACACCCGTCACAGTGGGGTAATTTTCACGCACATAACGGACAACGTCGTGAATCACCGAGGGAATCTCGCCCGTACCGCTTCCGTATACCGAATCCGATTCCTCCGCACTTTTATTTATAAAACTGATGACCTCGCAAAGCCGCGCGAAAATTACGATACTTTCGTCGCCCGAAAGCGACTCGCGAAGGCGTTCAAGACGTTCAAACAGCACCTCATACGCACCCGCGGAAAGGCGGAACACTCTTCCCTCCCCGAGTCTTTCATCGGAAAACACAGAAAGAGCGGTGCTGTCGCCCGACGAAAAAAAGAAAAAGAAATCCTCGGGGATCCAGAAGGCATACCGCTCGTAAAGCGAATCCTCCGCCGCCAGGGCATAGTGAAGCTCGCCCGGCCGCGCGAAAAATATATCACCGCGCGAGAGCCGGTAAGTGTGCCCGCCCGAGAAATGAAGCATCTTGCCCGAAAGAAAGATGCATACCTCGAGCAATGAGTGGTCGTGCATATGATCGTAATATGTTTCGGGCGAAACGTCCTCGCGCGCGTATCTGACTTTTATTCTTTGTCCGCTCGTCAGCGGAATTGAAATTTCCTGACGCATTTTGTGCCTTCCTGTAAATTTAT
>JAZSGY010000034.1:0-18722 GCA_045532985.1 Eubacteriales bacterium
ATTCGGGCATACCAACCTCGTCCATTACAACACCGACATCTTCTTTGGTAAGAGCAATATCTTCTCCATTGTCTTTGCCAAGTATTGTAATTGTTCCGCTATCCTTATGAAGCATATCCAATATGAGCTTTATCGTTGTGCTTTTACCTGCGCCGTTCTCACCGATCAGCCCCATAATACAACCGCTTGGTAAAGTAAGATTTATATTATCCAAGCAAAATCCCGAAAAGGATTTACTTACATTTTTTATTTCCAGTGCGTTCATTCCTGTTCCTCCATACCGAACGTAATCATTTCCATAATATCGTCACGGCTCAAATTGCACGAGACAGCGAGCTTTGCTATCTGCGCGATATGTTCCTCGATCTTTTTTAGATTTTCCTCGCGTAGAAGCTCTACGTTCTTCGGCGCAACGTAACATCCCTTTGCCGGAAGGGTGTAAATAAAGCCTTCCTTTTCAAGCTCTTCATACGCGCGCTTGGTCGTAATAAAGCTGATCCGCAGATCTTTTGCAAGCCCTCGTATAGACGGCAACATTTCATCCTCTTTCAGTTCACCGCTTATGATCTGATTCTTGATTTGAGAATATATTTGATTATAAATAGGTTCGCCGCTTTTATTGTCGATTAAAATATTCACGCCATCACCTCTGTTAAAACTGTATATCTATATTATACACAGTTGGAGCGTTTTTGTCAATAGGTTTTGCAAAACGCGAACAAGAAACCCCTCGCTCCTTTCGGAACGAGGGGTAATGTTGTTTTTGTAATGCTCGTATTTCTTAATTATCAGAAACTGTCCTTAAGGGTGGGAAGCATTCGGTCGCATTTTTTTATTTTCCGTCGCAAAGATAGGAAAGCGGCATCTGATACTCTTTTTCGTAGATGTCCTTCCAGATCGCGTAGTTACGATCGAGCAGATCGCGCACGGCGTCGGCGTAGCGCAGGCTTTGGTCGGGGTAGATCGGCGGCGCGATATGGATGGTATACTCCTGCACGAAAAACCCGTCCTCGCCCATAATATCCGTATCCTTCATCGTGATGAAGCACGGAAGCACGGGGACGTTTGCGCGAACGGCGAAGGAATATGCGCCCGTCTTGAGCGGCTTTGGCTTGCGGTAGTTCCACCACATGCTCTGCTCGGGATAGACCAGCACGAAATGCCCTTCCTTCAAGAGCTGCTCGGTCGCGTCCATAAATTTCTTCATCGTTCTTCTGTTGGAGGAAAGCGGAAGCGTATTGTAGTTGCGCATCAGAAATCCGTAAAAGCCCGGGAAGGAGGTATAGTTGCCCTCTCGGATCACGCGGTAGAAGGTACGCTTCCCCTTGTGTCCCGACGCCTCGTAGGCGAGCTGAATGGCAAAGCTGTCGTAGGGATTGAAGTGGTTGCAGGTCACGATCGCGCCGCAGTCAAGCGCCCTGAAATGCTCGATACCGCGGATCTCCTTGACGATCATCTTCTGATCCTTCAGAAGTCCGTGAAGGAATCTGCGCGCTCTGTTATACGCGATTTTCGTCTTCAGCCGTTTGGAGAGACTGCGGTCAAGGTAATCGATGTCCTCGGGCATCAGCACCTTTGCGGGCGGATCGTCCTCAACGTCCTCGTCAAAGCGGCCTGCCGCCTCGTATTCCTCGATCTTTTTAAGGATCTCGACTCTGTCCTTCGCACGACGCTCGGTGTTCAGAACGTTCAAAAAGCCGTCGGCTCTGTTCGTTTCGGTGACGGCGAGCCGGAGCAGTCGCTCGCACGACTCGGCATCCCGCGCGCGCTCCTCATCGGTATACGCCTGCTGATTGCGGAGCAGCTCCCCGTATTCCGAGGTCTGCTTGGCATAGTGCCAGAAGATCTCGCCGTGGCGACAATCGGCGTAATGCCAGGGCTTGCTGGTCATAATGTAATGTAAGATCTTCGCTTCCTCGATCGGATAGGGGATCTCGCCGAAGATCTCGGTATTCCAGCGCTGATCCAGAAAATAAACGTGGTCCTTGCAGATCAGGTTGAGATAATCCTCGTCCTGCGTCACGGCAAAATTGTAAACGTGCAGGTAGTGAAGGAACTGATCCAGCACCGCATGGCGACGGAACTGCTCGCAGTTGATCAGGATCATTCCCGCATTGAAGAAGTTGTTGCGGTCAACGCCGACCACGCGCTCGGCGTAGGTGCCGTATTCGTTGACCTGCACCATTGCCTGCTCGTGACAGCCGCCGAGGTACGCTTCGCCGATATCGGTCGTAAACAGCTCGGAGATATCGCCCTGCACGACGGTGTCGCTGTCGATATAGATTGCTTTTTTAAGCTCGGGGAACATCTCCGCGATGAACAGACGGTAATAGGTCGTCTTTGAATAATAGTCGCGCAGGGGGAGCTTATCGGCGATCGAGTGCAGATAATCGGTCACGTCGTCAAAGCTGATCTCAAAATTCTCGTTCTGCAGAGCGAAAACGCGCGCCTGCGTTTCGGGGGTGATGTCGGTATGTAACACGTGAACGCAGTAACGGTAATCCTTCGATGCGTTTTGGATCATCGAATGGAGCGATACGATCGTGCATTTAACGAAGGCGTCGTCACACGCGTAAAATATCGATACGGTTTCCTTCTCCATTACTTCCGTTTTCTCCTTCAAATATCTTTTTCAATGCGACGTATTCTCTGAGAACGTCGTCAAACTCGTCGTAGCGAAAGACGCGGCGCATACGGTCGATCTGCCACTGCTTAATGTTATCGGTGTGCGGATAGGGGAGCCAGAACAGGCGCTTTGAAAAATGTCGGACGACGGTTCCCCGATACAGATATTTCTGATCGTTGAAGCGTTGCGACAGCATCTTCCGCCGCGACGTGCTACGGATGATCGCGCTCTGGTCGGCAAAGACCAGCTTGCGCGCACGGATCAGCTCACGCGCACGGGTAAGCAAGCCCGTTTTCCTCATTTCCGCAAGATTGAAGAGCAGAACGCCCGCGTTGATATAGTTCGGATGGATCCACACCTTTCCGTAATGGTCACGCGCGGCGGCGTACTCGTAGCCCTCGATATCGGTATCGTAAAGCAGATGCACATCGCGGTTGAACATCAGATCCACGTCAAGGTAGAGGAGCTTATCGGGCATATCGGGAACAAGATCGGTCAAAAGGCGCAGAAGCGTGTAGGGTGAGCAATACGCGCTCTCATTCGGACAGCGGTCAAATTCCGCGCGGTAAAGCGCGGTCACGTCAATCTTTTTCACACGGCTGTCGGGATTGTACGCCCTCACCACGCGCTCAAGAAAATCGATCTCGCCGTCACCGATCGGCACGTAGGTGTCCTTCAGGTGGGATACGTCCATCGTAAAGACGTAAAAGCAAAACGGCTCACGCGAGTCCGTGCGCTTCAGAATCGACAGCGCAGAGGTCAGCATACCGTCAAAAACCTTACCGTTTCCGCAAAATAAAATATTAACCATTCTTCTCTTCCATTTTTCTGTATTCGATCCATACCGTATCCGACAGCGCGGCGCGACGGCACATTGCGTCGTAAACGCGATCGCGAAGCTCCCGCTTCTGTGCGGCGGGAGTGAGTCCCACATCGGGATAAAACGGACCGTCAATATAGGTTACGATACGCGGTTTTTTTGAAAACCTGCGTTTTTGATAGGTGTTCGTAAAGGCAAACGCGGGTACGCCGCACTTGATCGGGTAATAAAACGAGGTGTCGGGAAAATTGCGGATCCCCGTGTAAAAGGGCCAGATGTGTGCCTCGGGGTAAATGAAAACGCTGTGCCCTTGCTTGATCCGTGTCTCGATCGCTTTGATAAAATTGCGGTACGCCGCCATATCGTCGGGCAGCGGCAAGGCACCGAGGGAGGGTGTGATGCGGCCGAGATAGGGCATCGATACGTTATTCGGATGCACGATCACGTAAGCATCGCCCGGCAGGGTCAGCATACTCGGAATGAGTGCGTCGCCAATGATCTGCGTATGGTTGCCGTAAAGAAAGCAGCCGCCCTTACCTTTAGTATGTGCGCGTAATTTCTTTTTACCGACGATTTTATGGCGCAGGGCGATTTTGGTATACAGAAACGCAAGCGGCGTTGCGACGATGCGGTACCAGAAAAAATGCGTCAGCCTTTTATACCAAGCACTCGGAAGGTATCGGTAATTTCCGTCGATTCTTCGGGGTGTGATCTCTGCCGTTGAAAATTCGTCGTTCTGTTCATCCTTATAATAAACGACCCTTTGACGCTTCACAAAGCACACCTCGCCCCCGTCGGTTTTTACCCTTTTATTATACCTTTTTCCTCGCAAAATGGCAACCTACTCTATGACTCTACACCTCTCCCTTTTTCGTACTGCCAGTAGGAAAAAGGCGATATACTCTCTCCCGACGGTAGAAAACGCTTTAAATGCAAACTTTCATTTACATAAAGCAAAAAAAGAAAAGGACTGCAAAAGCAGTCCTTTTCAAAAGAATTATTCAAGCTCAAACGCGCCCGTATACAGCTGATAGTAGGTGCCGCGCTCCGCGATCAGCTTATCGTGATCGCCGCGCTCAATGATGCGGCCGTGGTCCAGCACCATAATGACGTCGGAGTTTTTGACGGTGGAGAGCCTGTGCGCGATCACGAATACCGTGCGCCCCTCCATCAGCTTATCCATACCGCGCTGGACGATCGCCTCGGTACGCGTATCGATCGAGGAGGTTGCCTCGTCAAGGATCATAACGGGGGGATCGGCAACCGCCGCGCGTGCGATGGCGATCAGCTGACGTTGCCCCTGCGAGAGGTTTGCGCCGTTTCCGTGAAGCTCCGTAGCGTAGCCCTGCGGCAGACGCGTGATGAAATCGTGGGCACCTGCAAGCCGTGCCGCCTCTATGCACTCCTCGTCGGTGGCATCGAGTCTGCCGTAGCGGATGTTTTCCATCACGTTGCCCGTGAATAGGTTGGTCTCCTGCAAAACGATGCCGAGGCTTCGGCGCAGATCGGATTTTCGGATCTTGTTGATATTGATGCCGTCGTAGCGGATCTTGCCGTCGGCAATGTCGTAAAAGCGGTTGATGAGGTTGGTGATCGTGGTCTTGCCTGCACCCGTCGCGCCGACGAAGGCAACCTTTTGTCCCGGCTCGGCGTATACGCTGACGTTGTGAAGCACGGGCTTTGATTCCTCATAGCCGAAGTCAACGTCGACCATCCGCACATCGCCCGCAAGTCGGGTGTAGGTGACGCTACCGTCGCCGTGGGGATGCTTCCACGCCCAAAGACCCGTGCGCTCCGCACACTCCGTGAGACTGCCGTCCGCGTTCTCACGCGCGTTGACAAGCGTCACGTAGCCGTCATCGGTCTCCTTCTTTTCATCCATTAAGGAGCAGATGCGCTCCGCGCCCGCCATACCCATAACGACCGAGTTGATCTGCTGGGAGACCTGATTGACGTTACCCGTAAACTGCTTGGTCATATTGAGGAAGGGGACGATGATATCGATGGTGAAGGCAAGCCCCGAGAGGCTGAAGTTTTTAAGCCCGAGTGCCAGAAAGAGACCGCCCGCCGTCGCACAGATCACGTAGAGGATGTTACCGATGTTCATAATAACGGGTCCGAGAATATTGGCGTAGCCGTGGGCGCGATAGCTGTCGGTATACAGCTCCTCGTTGATGCGATCAAAATCGGCTTTTGCTTCCTTTTCGTGACAGAAGACCTTTATGACCTTCTGTCCGTTCATCATTTCCTGAATATATCCCTCGGAGCGTGCGATCGACTGCTGCTGACGGACGAAGTATTTGGCAGAGCCGCCGCCGACCTTCTTGGAGACGATGACCATAAAAACGACGCCGCAAAGCACGACGAGCGTCATCCAGATGCTGTAATACAGCATAATGAAGAAAACGGTCAGCACGATCACCGTCGCCTGCAAAAGCGTCGGCAGAGACTGCGAGACGAGCTGGCGCAGGGTGTCGATATCGTTGGTGTAATAGCTCATGATATCGCCGTGCTTATGGGTATCAAAATATTTGATGGGCAGATTTTGCATACCGTCAAACATACGGCGACGCATCTTATCGAGGAAGCCCTGCGTGATATATGCCATCACCTGCGTATGGAGCGTGATAAGGATGGTTGCCATCACGTAAAGCGCGATCAGAATGCCGACCAGCGGCAAAATCTCGGTCCTTGCATTCTCCCATGAGAGATCGCCGCGGCTGACGTGATCGGTAACGACTGCCAGCACCTTCTGCGTGAAGACAGAGGGGATCGCCGAGACCGCCGCGGAAAGGATGATGCAAACGCAGGTCAGCGGTAAAAGAACGGGATAGGAGCGGAAAAGCAGTGAAAGCACGCGCAAAAGCACGTCCATCCGCATCCGCGGTTTTTTATTCTTCATTTTCGCCACCTCCCGTCTGCTGTGCGTAGATCTCCTTGTAGATCCCGTTGCTTTCCAAGAGCTCAGCGTGCGTTCCCGCACCGACGATCTTGCCGCCGTCCATCACGAGGATCAGATCGGCATCCTCAACCGAGCCGATACGCTGGGCGATGATGATCTTCGTGGTCGCGGGGATAAAGGTGCGGAAGCCCTGACGGATCGCGGCGTCGGTTCTGGTATCAACGGCGCTCGTCGAGTCGTCAAGGATCAGGATCTTCGGCTTTTTGAGAAGTGCACGCGCGATGCAAAGGCGTTGCTTCTGCCCGCCCGAGACGTTCGTACCGCCCTGCTCGATTTTAGTATCGTATCCGTCGGGGAAGGATCTGATAAAGTCGTCTGCCTGTGCAAGGCGGCACGCCTCGAACAGCTCCTCGTCTGTCGCGTTCTCGTTGCCCCAGCGGAGATTTTCCTTGATCGTGCCCGAAAAGAGCAGATTTTTCTGCAAAACCACAGCGACAGCGCCGCGCAGGGTGTCAAGGTCGTAGTCGCGCACGTCAACGCCGCCCACCTTCACACTTCCGACGGTGGTATCGTAAAGGCGCGGGATCAGCTGAACGAGCGTGGTCTTGCCCGAGCCCGTACCGCCGAGAATACCGACCGTCATACCCGAGCGGATATGCAGATTGATCTCCGAGAGTGCGTCCTTCTCTGCCTTTTCGGAATACTTGAAGCTGACGCCGTCAAGGTCGATCGAGCCGTCCTTCACGCACGTGATCGGATCTTTCGGGTTCTTCAGCGCGCTTTCCTCGGTGAGGACCTCTGCAATACGCTTCATCGACTCTGCCGACATCGTAAGGATGACGTAGATCATCGAGAGCATCATCAGCTGGATCAGGATCTGCATACCGTAGGTCAGCATCGCGGAGATCTCACCGACGCCGATTCCCGCGCCCGTGATCACGAGACGTGAGCCAACGAGAAGCACGAAGATCATATTGGCATACACGCAGATCTGCATCAGGGGCGAGTTGAGCGCGACGATGCGCTCCGCACGGGTAAAGTCGCGGCAGATGTCGCCTGCGGCGTCACCGAATTTTTTCTTCTCGTATTCCTCGCGCGAAAAGCCCTTCACCACACGCATACCGCGCACGTTTTCCTCAATCGACTCGTTCAGTCGGTCGTATTTCTTGAATACGCGGCGGAAGGCGGGCATCGCGCGGCGGCTGATCAGCCAGAGCCCGCACACTAAAACGGGGATGAGGACGACGAATGCAGTCGCGAGTGCGCCGCCCATCAAAAACGCCATTACGATCGAGAAGACGAGCATCAGAGGTGCGCGTACCGCAGTGCGGATGATCATCATATAAGCGAACTGCACGTTTGCGACGTCGGTCGTCATACGCGTGACGAGCGAGGAGGTCGAAAACTTATCGATATTCTGGAAGGCGTAGGTCTGCACGCGGTAAAACGCATCCTGCCGCAGATTTTTCGCAAAGCCCGCAGACGCCTTCGCCGCGGTGATGCCCGCCGTCCAGCCGCAGGCGAGCGAGAGCATCGCCATCACGATCAGCAATGCGCCGATTTTTAAGATCTCGGGCATCTCTGCCCCCGCCTGAATACGGTTCACAAGATCTGCCGTAATAAACGGGATCAGACACTCGATCACGGCTTCCAGAAGAATAAAGAGAAACGTGAGGACGGTCGGCTTTTTATACTCCCGCACGCTTCCAAGCAATTTCCTGAACATAGCTTTTCCTTTCAAAGTCTTTTACTAACTTATTCATTATACATAATCCGACTTAAAATTGCAATAAAAAAACGAAACAAAAAAAGAAAAATGCCTTACGGCATTTTTGTGGAAATTTCCGCATAGGTAAACGGCACCGCCCGTTGCAGCCCGCTCGGTGCAAGCTCGACCTGATAACCGATCCTGCCGCCACTGCAAAAGAGTGTTTCAAGCTGTTCTGCGGGTGCGTCGACGACGGTTTTGAACTGTTTTTTCATCCCGACGGGGGAGCATCCGCCGTGTACGTAGCCCGTCAGCGGTAAAAGCTCCTTGGATTTGAGCATTGCAATATTCTTCTCTCCGACTGCCGCCGCGGCACGCTTCAGATCAAGCTCACGGTCGACCGCCAGCACGAATACGTAATGCACGCCCGAATGCCCGACTGTCACGAGCGTTTTATATACGCGCTTGGGGTCCTGCTTCAGGACTGCCGCCACCTCAGGACCGCTGACCACGCCCGAATCAAGATAACAGTACGCCGTATAGGGGATCTTCTTCTGCTCGAGGATCCGCATCACATTCGTTTTTTCATTTGCTTTTGCCATCGTCTCACCTCTTTTTGATTCTACCACGCATCCTATGAAAAGTCAATCCTTACGTCCTTGAAAAAATAATAAAAAATTATTTGATTGCTATTGACAATCATATGACCGTATGGTAAAATAAAGGCGTGAAGAAGAAAATTTGAAAGGAGACAAGATATGAAGCCCTCGTTTTTCAGAAAGCTCGTTAAGTGGGCGCTGATCCTGCTGTTAACACGTTTGGCGGCGATGATCTTCTTTGCGGTCGTGCTCGCAAGGATCGCAACTCCGCTTGCGGCAGAACGCCCCTTCCGCGTAGCAGTCCTCTGCGCTGCATTTTCCCTTCTTTTGCAAGCTGTTTTCGCATTTTACTTTACACGCACACGCCTGAATACGTCATACGAGGTACGGCAAAAAATCGCCCTGTATCGGGGAAAAGAGCGCCCCTTCCTTCTCTACCTGAAGGACTCCGTTGGTGAGCTTTGCTGGATGGTGGGAATCTTCAGCGTGTCTCAGCTTCCCTTCACGCTCTTTTACGCGCTGTTCGGCTTTTCCTTTACGGCAACGACCGAGCTTGAAAAGCTCTATATTATGGATGCGGGCTTTTATTTGCTGACGGGAAACGCGGTTTTGGGATTTCTCCTCAATCTCCTTTCCTTCGCGCTCCTCGTTCTGCTGGTGCATCTGTTTTTCTGGCATCACATTCAAAATGATGAAACGCGTCAGCGTTTTGAGGATTGAAATACAAAAAGCTACCAAAAGGTAGCTTTTTGTATTTAACGAAGGTCCTCGATCTGCCGTACGACCTCAAGCTGTGCCTTATCAAAGCTTCCGTCGTCAAACAGGAAAAGATCGATGCTCACGACGCCGCCGCGCGCGTTGCAGGTCTTGACGTATTCGCGCAGCTCCTTGCCGCTGTAACGGCTGCCAAGGCTGTTCCAGCCGCATCCGCCCCAGATCGGCGTGTATCCGTGATACTGTCCGAGAAAGCCGAGCTTGTGCCAGCGTGAGCCGTCAACCATACCGCCCTCGGGCGGCAGCTCGTCAAATCGGTCGCACTCCCCTGCCATAAAATCCTCGTACTCGCTATATCGGTAGGAATTTCCGGGGCAGTGCGAAAGCGCGGCAAGCGCCGCAGGATCGGTATCCGCAACCGCCTCCAGCGCGCGCACGCGCGCCAAAGGATGCGTGATGCCGTCAAGATACTTCTGCACCTCGGGACGATCGGTATCGGGCTGTGATACGCCGTTGTTGAAGGCGATGATCGCATCGGGGTTGCCCGCCAGCGCCGCCTCGCGGTAGAGCTTGAAGAATTCATCATCCCGATAGCCGAGATAACGGAAGGTGCCGTCGATCCACCAGCCCTTAATGCCGTCGCCGTAACGGAGCGAATACTCGCGCAGCACCTCGCACCAATTCTCAACGAACGTGGGGTTTACAACCTCGGTCTCCCGATCGTGATAGCCCATTTTAGGACCGCACTCGGAATCAAGATACGGACCGTCCCCCGTATAGTAAAGAAAGAGCGGAATGTCGTATTTTTTGAGCGAATCGATCAGGTCGCGGATCAGATCACGGTGGGAGCATGCCTCCCCCGGTCTTGTGCCGCAGATGCGATCAAACGCCGCATTCGGCGCGCACAGATAGCGCGAGCCCTGCATCAGCGTAAAAAAGGCATAGTGTGCGCCGACCTCGTGGAGCGTCCTTGCATACCGATCGGTGTCGAACATTGCAACGCGTTCCTCCCAGGTCGCCTGCGGACGGTGACCCGAGCGCAGATTTCCCGCCGTCGGCTGAAAGCCGATGTAATGTGTAAAGATACCCCAGCCAAGGTCCTTAAAAAATTCGGTGCGTTCTCTGCGATCTGTCATAGACGTATCTCCTTTTCGTTTGCTATATCCATAGTACCACAAAGCGGCGACAATTCAAATGGATTTTCCCATTTTTTTAATGGATAAAACCGACTTTTAAAAAAAGGAAGCTGCGGCTTCCTTTTTTATATAACGATATCGACCTCGTCGATCCCGTAGCGCTCAAAGAGCGCGACCGACTCGCTCGTGATCCGCTCGCCACTAATGACGATCGGCACCGCAGGCGGGCATGAGACCGTCGGCGCACCGCAGACCTTGCCGAGTGCTGTGCGCACGGGCACGCGCGTATGGCGTGCGAGCATCGCCGCACGGATCGAGGTCACGGTGTCGGGCAGTGTCAACCTTGGCATCGGGGACGGCAAAATCGGTGCGCGGCGCGGAAGTGATATAAGTGCATCCCAAAGGCGCGTAAGATCCTCCTCACCGTTTTCGGGCGTTACCATCAGGACGGTGTATTCGCCGTCTGCGAATTCGATCTCGATCGCTTTCGTGCGCAGATACTCCGCTAAGCCCTCTCCCGTATATCCGAGCGGGCACGCGGACAGCACGAGCCTCTGCGGCTCTCTCGCAAGGCAAGGGATCCCCGCCTGTTTAAGGCGTGCCTTCAGCCCGTCGAGCCGCGCCACCGCGTCAGAGAGGCGTTTGGCATAGCCGTCTGCAAGATAGCGATTGCAAAGGTCGAGCGACTGCAAGATCAGATAGGAGGGGGAGGTCGAGGCAAAGAGCGAAAGCGCGTCACGCGCGCCGTCCGTATAGCTCTCAAACCCCTTTGCGATATGTAAATAAGCGCCGCCCGTCAGAACGGGGAGCGTCTTATGCGCGGAGTCGGCACACATTGAAGCGCCGAGGTCGATCGGATGGCGCGACGGCGAAAGAAAGCGCAAATACGCCCCGTGCGCGTTATCGACCAGAAGCGGTACGCCAAAATCGCGGCAGACCGCGGCAATTTTCTCAATATCAAGCAGATTGCCAAGATAATCGGGCGACGTTACGTATACGGCGTCGGGCGGCGTGTCGGCGCTCTCAAGCGCAAGATGCAGGCTTTCTGCCGTGATATTTGCCGTCACGATATGACCGCCCTCAGCGGCAAGCCAATCGACCCGAAGGTCAAGCAGGGCGGCGGCGTATACGAACGCCTTATGCACGTTGCGTGCGGCGAGAATGCGTGCGTTTTGCTTCCCGCGGCTGACGAGCGCCAGCATTGCTTTGATCGCAAGCGACGAGCCCTCTGCCGAATAATAGGTATGCGCCGTGCCAAAGAGCGCGGTGGCGTTTTTCTCACTCTCGGCGATCACGCCGCTCGGCGCGTACAGCACGTCAGCCCCCGCGATCTCGGTGATATCGAGCGGCTCACAGCCAAGGAAGGGTCTCCCCTTATGCCCCGGCATATGAAAGCGGCTCCCGCCGTGCGCGGCATAATCGCGCACGAAATCAAAGATCGGCGTCGTCATTTCTCGGTAGCCTCTGCGACCTGCATCATCACCGCACACTCAATGCGCTTTTTGAAAAGCTCACAGCCGTAGCGGTAAATACCGTTGATGCTCCCCGTCGCGTGGTAGGCGTTTGCGGCACAGCCGCCCGAGCAGTAAAGGCGCGCCCAGCACTCCTTGCATTCGGGGCGGGCGTAGGCGTTACAGCTGCGGAAGCCGTCCTGCACCTCGGGATGCAGGATGCCGTCAAAGACGTTACCGAGACTGAATTTCGGGTCCCCCACGAATTGGTGGCAGGGATACAGCTCACCCCACGGGGTGACTGCCATATATTCGGTGCCCGAGCCACAGCCCGTAATGCGCTTGTAGATGCAGGGGCCGTTTTTGAGGTCGAGCATATAGTGATAGAACGTAAAGCCGCGCCCCTCTTTTTTGCGCTTGATCATTTCCTTCGCCAGGATCTCATACTGCTCGAAAAGGATCGGCAGATCCTCCTCGGTCAGCGCACAGGGATCACTCGGCGGGCAAACGACGGGCTCCATGCTCAGCTCGGTGAAGCCGAGGTCTGCCATATGGAACAGATCGTTCGTAAAATCAACGTTGTGATGCGTGAAGGTGCCGCGCACGTAATAGTTCTTGCCGCCGCGCGATGCGACCAGCCGCTTGAAATTCGGCACGATGGTGTCGTAGCTGCCGCGTCCCGCATAGTCACGGCGGAAGCGGTCGTTGACCTCTTTTCTGCCGTCAAGACTCAAAACGACGTTGCTCATTTCCTTATTGAGAAATTCGATCACGTCGTCGTCAAGCAGCATTCCGTTGGTCGTGAAGGTGAAGCGGAAATTCTTGTCGTACTGCTTTTCAACGCTTCTCGCATAGGCGACGAGCTGCTTTACGACCTCGATGTTCATCATCGGCTCACCGCCGAAGAAGTCGACCTCAAGGTTGCGGCGCGTGCCCGAATTTCGGATCAGAAAATCAAACGCCTGCCGTCCGACCTCAAAGGACATCAGCGCGCGCTCACCGTGATACTTGCCCTGGCTTGCAAAGCAGTAGGAGCAGTTGAGGTTACAGGTATGTGCGACGTGCAGACAAAGCGCCTTGACGACCTTACTGTTGTTCTTATAATCGCAGGCAAGCTTCTCGTATGCGTCGACCGAAAAGAGCTTTCCCGCCTCCTTCAGAGCGGTGATATCGTCAATGCAGGCAAGCACCTCGTCCTCGGTCACGTCGGGCAGGTGCTTATACTTTTGGAGCATTGCGGAAACGATCGCCGCGGGCTCCTCCTTTTCATACATTGCGATGATATCGTAGGCGACGTCGTCTACGGTATGTACCGAGCCGCTCGCCGTATCGAGAACGATGTTGTATCCGTTCAGCTTATATTGATGGACCATAAAAATCTCCTTACCGATAAAAACGCTGTCTTTCGGAAAAGACAGCGTTTTTTCTCAGAACCTTATCTTATTTCTGGCTCTCGCACTGCTGATTCGCAACGCCGCACGAGGTTTTGCAAGCCGACTGGCAGGAGGTCTGGCATTCGCCGCAACCGCCGGTCTTTACGGTCTTTGCAACGTCCTTGGTTTCAATGGTCTGAATTCTGCTCATAGCAAAGTCCTCCGATCTCCGTAGTTACTTGATTGACAAAAATATTGTACCACAACGGCAAAACATTGTCAATAGATATCGAAAAATTTTATCCGCGCGATCCGCCGATGGCGGCAATGAGCTGAGGCAGAACGGGCTCAAAGCACGCGCCGTACCAATGATCTTCAACCTCTGCCGTCGCACGGATGCACGAAACCGTGTAGTCCGCGGCGATCACGGCGGCGTCGTACGCCGATTTCCCGCGCACGAGCGCACCGACGAAGGCGGCAGAATAGATATCGCCCGTCCCGTGACAGCTGTTTTCGAGCTTTTCGTGTGCGTAGTAGGCGTATTCACCGTTTTCGTATACGGCGACGCCCGTCTTCTTCGCCTCGTAGGAGACCCCCGTCAGGATCACGCCCCGACAGCCGAGCGAGAGGAGTCCCGCGATCAGCGCATCGATATACGCGCGGTCGTACTCGGTCTTGTACGGAAGCCCCGTCAGCATTGCCGCCTCGGTAATGTTCGGCACGACGTAGTCGGCTCTGCCGCAAAGCGTCGCCATCCTTGAAACGAAGGCGGAATCAAATCCGGGATAAAGCTTGCCGTTATCCGCCATTGCAGGGTCGACGATGACGCGTCCGCCCCTTGCAAGATTGCGGTCAATGATCGCCGACACCTCGTCGATCTGACGCATACTGCCAAGGTAGCCCGTGTAAAGTGCGTCAAAGCGCAAGCCTTCCTTTTCCCAATGCGCAGAAATCGCGGGCATATCCTCGGTCAGGTCGCGGAAGGTATAGCCCGAAAAGCCCGCCGTATGCGTGGAAAGCACGGCTGAGGGGAGCACCGCGGTCTCAATGCCGCAGGCAGAGAGGATCGGAAGTGCCACGGTCAGCGAACACTGCCCCACGCACGAAATATCCTGTACGGTCAAAATTCTGGGATAGAACATAAAAAGTCTCCTTATTTTCAGTTTACAATGCCATTATACTACGGTTTTGATATTATGTAAATAGTCAATTTCATATATTTTTATAATACCAGATTAAAATTCATAAAGAAAAAAGGCGACTTGACAAGTGCAAGAAAAGATGCTAAAATAAAACAAAAAACCGAAAGGAGAACGCAATGCCGAATCTTCACCAAACACAGCTACTTGCCCTTTTGTCCCGTGCGTTATTCGGGAATGCGCTTTCGGTTGAAATCGGCACGGCTGACTACTCCGAGATTTTAAAGGAGGCGTGCCTTCACTCGGTCGCGCCCCTCGCCCTTGACGGCGTTCCCGATGCCGAGGTGATCCCCGAACAGATCCGTACGAAATGGCGCGGCTACGTCTTCCGCGCCTACCGCGGAAACTGCCGTATGTTTGCCGAGCACGCAAGGCTCCACGAGAGACTAACTGCGGCGGGTATTCCCTACTGTATTCTGAAGGGCGTTGCCTCTGCCGCCTTTTACGAAAAGCCCGACCTCCGTATGATGGGGGACGTGGATTTTCTCGTCGCGCACGCGGATCTTGAACGCACCGTCGACTATTTTGACGCAAACGGATACGGCAAGCCCGCTATCTGCGATCACCATTACGGATATGAAAAGGACGGCGTGAAGGTCGAGCTGCACTTTGAGATTCCCGGTCGCCCTGCGGGCGAGATGGGGGTGCGGCTTTCCCGCTATACCGATTCCCTGCTCGCCGATGCGGGGCTCGTTACCGATTCCTTCGGCAGCTACGTTCTGCCCTCGGATTTTCACCACGGGCTCATTCTTCTTTTGCATATGCAGGAGCATATCGCGACCTCCGGGATCGGGCTTCGCCATCTGTGCGACTACGCCGTTTTCGTCAACCGCTATACCGACGCGGAGTTTCGCGCGCTCTTTGAGGATGCGCTCTCTGACCTCGGACTTCTCTTCTTCGCGCAGATCGCGGCGCGCACAGCGCACCGCTATCTCGGACTCCCCTTCTGCGAATGGATGGGGAATGGCGATCCCGCGATCGAGGATACCCTGATCGAGGACATCCTTTCGGCGGGCAACTTCGGCAAAAAGGATACCTCACGCTATCAGGCGGGCTTCTTGCTCTCCCACTCGCGCGACGGAAAGCGCCACGGTCTCATCTACCGCCTGTTTGCGGGGATCAACACCTATCTGCGCGGCAGGTACAAGCTCTTTCGCAAGATGCCGATTTTTCTACCGCTCGGCTGGCCGCTCTATTTCTGGCGCTATTTTCTTCTTCTTTTGCGTGGAAAACGTAAACTAAAGCTTACAAAGATCGCCAAGGGCACGCGCGAGCACGAATCCTTATACTATTCACTTCGGCTTTTTGAAGCGGGACCCGATAAAAAGTGAGAAGGACAAAAACCGTCCTTCTCACTTTTTATTTTGGTTCTTCTTTGAGGATGACCGCCGTCACGCCCGCTTTGCGGCATAGCGTGTGAAGGAGCTTTTGTCAGAGAAGCCCGATCGATTCCTTCGCAAAATAGCCCTTGGCGTGGTAGCACACGGGGCAAACCTCGGGTACCTCCGTGCCCTCGTAGATATGCCCGCAGTTGAGGCACATAAAGCGCTCCTTGCCGTCGCTTTTCAAAAGGCGGTCGGTCTCCATCGCCTCCGCGAAGCGGGCAAAGCGGTCACCGTGCGTCTTCTCGATCGCGGCGATCGCAAAGAAGGTCTCGGCAATTTTGTCAAAGCCCTCCTCTCTCGCGATCTTCCCGAATGTGGGATAGACCGTATCAAACTCCTCGTACTCGTTGTGCTGTGCGTAGCGCAAAAGCTCCGCGACCGAGTTTGAAAGGTTGACAGGATAGGTCCCGTCAATGGCGACCGTTTTGCCGTTATACGGTGAAAGATACTTGTAAAAAAGCTCGGCGTGCTCCTTTTCCTGATCGGCGGTGAACAGTAGCACCCGCTCGACCGTGATCAGCTTCTGCTCCCGTGCGATGCCGGCGGCGAAGGTATAGCGGTTTCTTGCCTGACTTTCCCCCGCGAAGGCGCGCATCAGATTTCCATAGGTTTTGCTGTTTTGAAGTTCCATATGATCACTCTCCTTTTGAGGAGTATTGACAGTTTTTTGCTCAAATATGTTGACAATTACATATCCTTATGATATAATTTTTACGTATAGATTTTTTATTCGGAGGACCGTATGGAAAACGAGAACCGCACAGGCATAAAATTCGGCATCGTTCTCGCGGGCGGCTTGAGCAAGGGGGCTTACGAGATCGGATGTCTGCGTGCGATCGAGGAGCGCTTCGGCCGTGACGCCGTTTCCTGCGTCAGTGCATCCTCCATCGGTGTTCCGATCGCGTATTCCTTCGCCGCAAACAAGCTGGACGAGGCGGCAAATCTCTGGCACCGTCTGGAGACCGAATCCTCCAAGCGCTTTTTCGCGACCCTCGTTCGCGACGCTGAGGTGCAGAAGGCGATCCGCAATCTGCCCGCCGAATCCGATGAGGAGAAGATGAAGGTCTTTACGACGCTCTGGAACTTCAAGGAAACGAAGGCGGAGTACGTCGATATGATGAGTGCCCCTCTCGCCACGAGACGTGATTATATGACCGCGTCGATCGCTATTCCCGTATTCAATAAGGGCGTGCAGATCAACGACAAGATCTACTTTGACGGCGCGTTTATGGATAACATTCCCGTCTATCCCTTACAAAGGGAGGCGCTCGATTTCATCTTCTGCATTTATTTCGATCCGCAGCGCTACACCTTTGAGAACGAAGCGTTTGACAGTAAGATCATTCACCTGAACGATTTTCCCGTACGCCACCGTCTTACGGAAAATCTCGTATTCAACCCGAAGCAGCTGGAGGAAATGATGACCTTCGGCTACGAATACACGAAAAAGAAGCTGCGTCAGATCTTCGTGAGCGACAAGCCCGAAAAGATCCTCGCCGCGATCGCGAAGGAAAAGCGCGCCCACCCCGGTAAAACGCGCACGACCTTCGACACGCTGCTCACCAGCTGTAACAAGATCGCGAAAAAGTTTTCAAAAAGGGAGATCCTCTGATCCTCCCCCCAATTCTCGGTAGTTTTTAAAATTACATAAATTTTTTTTTGGAGGTTTCACACACATGGAAAACACGAACGAACAAGTTGAAAACGTTCAGGAGCACGAGGGCGCAACGAAGTTCTGCTCCGAATGCGGCGAGCGCATCAATGCGAAGGCTGTCATTTGCCCTAAGTGCGGCTGTCAGGTCGGGCAGGTTGCGGGTGCCCAGGCTCAGCCCCAGATCGTGATCAACAACGCAAACCAGAACTCGAACACCAACGCAGCGGCAGCTGTCAATCCCAACCTGACCGCAAAGAACAAGTGGGTCGCTCTCATCCTTTGCTGGTGCCTTGGATGGCTCGGCGTACATAAGTTCTACGAGGGCAAGATCTTCATGGGCATCATCTACTTCTTCACCGGCGGTCTGATTGGCATCGGATGCCTTGTTGACTTCTTCGCAATTCTCTTCAAGCCCAACCCCTACTACGTCTGATCAAATTTAAGGAGGTATCGTTATGAAGGCTGATTTCGGCAACGGTTTTCACGTGGAAATGAACGAGCCCACCGAGCAGAGCTCCGGCGTTAAGCTGGAGAACGTGACGAAAATGGGTCTGTCCTTCGTTTTCGGACTTCTTTCTTTCTTTGCATCGATCTTCGCGCTGATCGTAAGATTCGCGGGAAATATGGTGGCTGATATGTATCTGACGGTCTTTGAGGTTTCCAACCCCTGGATCGCATATATGTTCTTCGTCGTTTGCCTGATCCTCGGCATTCTGTCGATCGCCTTCTCGATCTTCTCGATCATCTATTTTGCACGCGCCCCGAGAAACAAAAACGAAACGCTCGCTGCCTCCTACATCGTCGGCTTCGTCGCCGCGATCATCGGCATCGTCGTTACGGTTGTCGTCTGGGCGATCATGTTTGCAACGATCTGATCAGCGACCAAACGCGTAAAGCGTTCCCATAAAAGGATAACGAGCTTTCGTTATCCTTTTTGTTTTTATGGCACTCCGCGGTGCCTTTATCCTTGACGATCTGCGCCACATCACCGTCCCCTCGGTTGTTGCGGAAAGCATCGGAAGGCGGTTTTGCGTGCATACCGATTGACGAAAGCTCCCGTTATTTGCCCGACGGCTTGCGGTCGATCGGTGAGAGCGCATTCTATGACACACAAATCGAGTTGGAAGAATAAAAGCAAAAGGACTTCGCTGTGCG
>JAZSGY010000092.1:0-4419 GCA_045532985.1 Eubacteriales bacterium
GGCAATATCGTCTTCCGCGTCGATACGGGCTCGAACACCCTGCTCGCCTTCCGCTACAAGCGCAAATTCGTCGCGGCAAACGGCGGCGACGGTATGGCGGACAAGATGCACGGCAAAAACGGTGAGGACGTCGTCATCCTCGTCCCCCCGGGCACGCTCTTAAAGGATCCTACCGACGGCAGGATCATCTTCGATATGTCGCGCGACCGTGAGTTCGTTGCCTGTCGCGGCGGCAAGGGCGGCTGGGGCAACCGCCATTTCGCAACCCCCACGCGCCAGATCCCGCGCTTTGCAAAGGGTGGCAGAAAAGGGGAAGAGAAGGAGATCCTTCTGGAGCTGAAGATGATCGCTGACGTCGGTCTCGTTGGCTTCCCGAACGTCGGAAAATCCTCGATCCTCTCCCGCATCTCCGCCGCAAAGCCGAAGATCGCCGACTATCATTTCACCACGCTCTCCCCGAACCTCGGCGTCGTTGCCATGGGTGGAGAGGGGCGCGGCTTCGTCGCCGCCGACATCCCGGGACTTATCGAGGGGGCGGCCGACGGTCTCGGACTCGGGCACGCCTTTTTGCGTCACGTCGACCGCTGTCGGATGCTCCTTCACGTCGTCGATATTGCGGGCACCGAGGGACGCTCACCCACCGAGGATGCCGAAAAGATCGACGCCGAGCTTCTGCAGTACAGTGCCGAGCTTGCCGCGCGTCCGCAGATCTTCGTCGCCAACAAGACCGACAGTGCCGATCTTGAGGGAGAGGAGGTCCGACGCTTCCTCGACTACGCGAAGGCGACCGAGCGTGAGGTGTTCTTCGTCTCCGCCGTCACGGGGGAAGGGCTGAAGGAGCTGGTGCGGGCAGTCAGCGCACGCCTTGCCGAGCTTCCCGAGATCACGGTCTACGAGTCGGAGGTGACCGCAGAGGAGGTCGCCGTTGGATCCGAGCCAATCGAAACCACCGTAAGGCGTCAGAACGACACCTACTACGTTGAGGGCAAATGGCTGCTCAATCTGATGAATCAGGTCAACTTCGACGATTACGAATCGCTGAACTTCTTCCAGCGCGTGCTGATGAAAAACGGCGTCATCGACCTACTCCGTGAAAAGGGCGTCAAGGACGGCGACACCGTCAATATCTACGATTTTGAATTTGACTTCATATATTAAAACGGAAGAAACCGAGCCACGCTCGGTTTCTTTTTGATAAACCCCTTGACAAATCCAAATCTTCCGCTATAATGAAAATGCGAACCATTCGCATTTTTGGAGGATACTATGCGTCAGTACAGCACCGTAAAGCGCCGTGCTCTTACCGATTTTTTAAAGCAGCATCCGAAGCGGCAGTTCTCGGTCGAGGAGATCACGGAGGCGCTTGCCGATACGGGCATCAGCCGCTCCGCGGTTTACAGAAACGTTGAAAAGCTGACCGAGGACGGCGTGATCCGCCGCTTTTCGGAGGAGGGCGGCAACCGCTTCCTCTATCAGTACGTCGGCGGCGCCCCCTGCTTGTTTCATCTGCATCTGAAATGTCTTGCCTGCGGCAGGATCATTCATATGAAGGAGACCGAAAGTCGGGAGCTTTCCGCGGCGGCACTCCGTTATTACGATTTCCGCATTCATCCGAAGGAGACCATCCTGTACGGAACCTGCGCCGACTGCTCGGCGAAGAAAGGATAAATGATGAACGCCTGGCAAACCCTATCGCTTTACTTACAGCTACCGTACGTGCGCTACGCCGTGATCGTCGGTGTGCTGGTTGCGCTTTCCGCATCGCTTCTCGGCGTCTCGCTCGTGCTGAAGCGCTTTTCCTTTATCGGAGACGGACTTTCGCACGTTTCCTTCGGCACGCTTGCCATCGCCACGGTGCTGAATCTGACCGAGCGGATGTGGCTCGTGATGCCCCTGACCGTCCTTGCCGCCGTTTTGCTTTTACACGGCAACCGCAACCGACGGATCAACGGCGACGCCGCGATCGCGATGCTTTCGGTGACCTCGCTTGCCGTCGGCTATCTTTTGCTCAACGTGTTCTCGGTCAACGCAAACGTCGCGGGCGACGTCTGTCAGAGTCTGTTCGGCGGCACGTCCTTCATCACGCTCTCGTCCCTTGACGTCTGGCTGTGCGTCGGCTTTACCGCTCTGCTCCTTATTCTTTACGTTCTCTTTTACCGTCGTATCTTCGCCGTCACCTTCGACGAGAGCTTCGCGCTTGCCACGGGACTTCGCACCGAGCTTTACCATCTTGCCATCGCCGCGGCGGCGGCAGTGGTCATCGTGCTTGCGATGCGTCTGGTCGGCTCACTGATCGTTTCAGCCCTGATCATCTTCCCGCCGCTTTGCGCGATGCGCGTGTTCGGCAGCTTTCGCCGCGTCGTACTCAGCTCGGCACTGATCGCCGTAGCGGCAGCCCTCCTCGGCATTCTCACCGCACTTCTGCTTGAAACGCCCCCGGGGCCCACGATCGTCGCCGTCAACGCGCTCTTTTTCCTGATTTTTTCACTTTTCGGCAGGCTTTTGCGCCGTCGCCGCGCGTAAAGCAAGCGCTCTTGGTATTCGGTCACAAATGTACAGTAAAAAAGAATAAAAAATCTAGTAAAATTGGCGAAAAAGGGGTTGACAACCCAAGGGGCGTTTGGTATAATTGTGATGAGTTGGAAGGCTGAAAGCCAACAAAATATTTTTTCAAAGGAGAAAAAACTATGAAAGTTCAGTTCAAACTGTTGCTTCTGGCGCTTGCACTGGCTCTTCTGTGTTGCCTGGCTCTCGTAGCCTGCGGTGATGCCGAGGATCCTGCACCCTCCTCGAGCAGTAGTTCTAGCAGCAGCAGCTCCAGCAGCTCCGGTGGCGGCAGCACTGCGTCCACTGTAAGCATCAAGTACTGGTTCTACGACGAGAACAACCAGAAGGTGATTGCTTACGAGACCAAGACCTTGGCAAACAAGAATATCAGTGAGCCGAGAGCGACCACGCTGAATTCCAGAATGGACGGCTACGTATTCGTTGATTTCGTCGTTCCGGATGGCTACTCGAAGATCACTGAAATCAAGGCAACCAAGGACTGGGAGATCCAGATCAACGTTCGTAAGCTCGAGATCTTCACCGTTTCGGTTGCGATCCCCGCTGAGTTTGCTGATTTCTACACGGAAGCATATCCGGACGCAGTCAAGGATGCAGACGGCAACCTTGTGATCTCGAAGCATGAGGTATATGAGGACGAGAACTTCAACGTAAGACAGGGTCTGCCCCAGACGCTCATGATCGACGAATATACCTACTATGATGAGGATGCTGATAAGTGGGCCGGCTTCTACTTCAACTATGCTTGGCTCGGCACCGATAACGTAACGCCTGTAAACGCAAACACCACGATCTTCGCTGACATCAACCCCGTTGAGGGTCTCATTCCCTTTACGGCAACTGCACCCACCATCGACGGTGTGAAGGATGCAAATGTTTACAGCGAGGCATTCCCGCTGATCAAGTCCTACATTTCGGGTGAGCTTGCAAACGTCAACACCGATTACGAATGGCAGTACCTCGACGCAGATATGTACCTCTGCTGGGACGGCGAATACATCTACGTATGTGTTGAGGCTCAGGACCCCTCGATGAACAGCACCTACGACGCTGACTACCTCGACTACATCAACACGAACGACAACCCGTTCCGTAGCGACTCCATCGAGCTGTGGCACTCCTTCGGTGAGCTTCACAAGGATGTCGTTTACGACGAAGCGACCAACAGATACACCAAAGGTGCTACCGTATGCCAGAACGCAGGTCAGTATATCTTCACCAAGAGCTGCATTGACGCTCTCGCAACCAAGATGTACTGCGGTGTAAACCCCCCCAGCTACTTCCCGGGTGTTCGTGATAACCCCGAAAACTACGCTGCTACCCGTCAGGTTGAGACCGAGGGTGGTAAGGGTACCTACACCGTTGAGTTCGTGATCCGCGCACGCCTTGAGGCAACTGAGGAGCAGAAGACGCTCGACAACCTCGACACTGAGATTTCTCAGGATCCCGAGGGCGATCCCGCAAAGCTCATTTACCTCGGCGATGCTCTCCAGCCGGGTCACTTGACCTTCTTCGGTCTGCAGATCAACGACGTTATGAAGATCTCCGGTCTTGGTAACGACAGCAACGGCAACCCGATCAAGCCCGCAGATCCGACCAACGACTACATCGCGTTCGGTACGCAGTCTCAGGGTGCTGGCACCGGTGCTTACAAGGTAACCGTTCGTAACGAAAAGTATGCGATCGTTCCCGGCACCAAGAAGGGTGAGCTTGAGGGTGACGGCTATCAGGTCCGCCGCCTCGTTCTCGATGGCGCAGCTCCTGCAGCGAACTGATTAAGCTCCGATAAGAAAAGCATAGCCTCGGCTATGCTTTTCCTTTTTCAAACCGAAAACGCTCAAAGGGGAGTCAGCG
>JAZSGY010000025.1:0-5395 GCA_045532985.1 Eubacteriales bacterium
CGTCGGCAGATTATCCTTTTGATGAGGATTTTGAAACAGCGGTGCTTCGCCATACGGATAACCGCAAGTGGTATGCTATCTTAATGCGCATATCAAGGCGTAGGTTTTTAGAGGATAGCGACGAGATGGTTGATGTTGTCAACCTGAAGATTCCGTTAGAACTGTTCGGTGCGTTTGATGCATTCGGCGGTGTCTATCCCGCCTATCACATGAATAAACGCCATTGGATTTCGGTAATTCTTTCCGACGTTTCAAACGATTTGTTATACCACCTTGTAGATTTGAGTTATGATGCAACAAAGTCTTTTAAGAAAAAATCCAAACAAAAACAGGGCGCCGAATAGGCGCCCTTCAAAATTTGTGTCAAAAACGGCAAAGACCATCAGCTGATTGAAAAGTGCATAGAAATATGATATAATAAACTCACCGATAAATAAGAATTTGATGGGATGAATTGATATGCTAAATAAGCCGATCATAGAAACAGCAAGAGCTAAAAGCCTAAAGGTTACGATCCAATATGTTTTTAGAGCTAATTTTAATGATACTTATTGGTTAGAAGAAATTATAATAGATTTAAATGAATTAAAAGATCAACAAGAATTAGTATGGTTTGATCCGTTTAACGGAAGATGCAAAGTGAATGATACTTTAGTAGCAATTTCTTATGTTTCAGATGAGAAATTTGTTATTTTGGAAAAGAAAAAGGAAGTAGTTGTTCAAAAAGAAATAGAAAAAATATCAGAATATATCGCATGTGAAAACTACGATGAATCAATGTTAATAGCATCGCATATCAGCTTATGGTATTAAAAAGAGAGTATCGTTTATGAAAATCCAAACGATTGAAAACGAAGATGATAGAGCTTTAAATAAAAATTATCTTGAATTAGAAAATAACGAATTTGCTTGATCTGATGGAAACGCATTTGGGGTGCGTTCAAAAAAGAAAACCCCGAACCGAACGGAGGTAAGTGATGAATCCCGCAATGTACGTACCGATCGCTTTTCTGTGGGTCGTCATATTTATGATGCTCCGCCGACGGCGAAGAGCGGTCTTTCTGAAAAAAATTACAAACAAAAGGAAAACAGGAGGCAATACCGAAATGAAAGAGCTTGCGGCAAAATTTTTGGATAAAGAATGCTTGATCTACTTATTTGAAAGCAATCACTACGAGGGCGTGATCAGAGAGGTGACCGATGGGGCGATCCTCGTAGAGAAGGATGGCAAGACCGAAGCGATCAACCTCGACTTCGTGATCCGCATCCGAGAGTATCCGAGAAAAAAGAACGGAAAGAAAAAGTCGGTCGTTTTGGATTGATAGAAGGACGGAAAAACGTAAAATGCAAAGAACGCGCGTGAAAATGCTTTTAAGGGCTGTCTTACTATCCGCACTCCCCTCTGTGTGGGTGCTGTGCTGGATCCGGTTTTTAAGCGGCGGCGTTGATATTCTCGCAGGACTTTTTATCTTTTTCCCGCTCGCGTATATCGGCGTCGGCGCTGTTGCAACAGACCCTTGGCGGGAGCTTTTGCCTGCCTTGATCTGCACCTCTCTGGCGTTTCTTTTGCCGATCAACCTCTGCTTTCATATGGGTAGCTGTATCGGGTACGCCGTAGTCTACTGCGTGCTTGCGGGACTTACCTACGCCATAAAAAGCTACGTTCAAAGTAAAAGAAACCGCAAAACAAATTAAAACCCCGCTCTACCGACGGTGGAATTTCCCCACTCAACCGTTGGTATGTAGACTTTCAAACGCGAAAAGGCTATACTGAAAGCGAAAGGAGGTGCCTATGGATCAGATCAGGATTGGAAAATTCATAGCAGAAAGACGGCGGCTTGCAGGGCTTACCCAGATGCAGCTGGCTGAAAAAATGGGCGTTACCGACAGGGCGGTGTCCAAATGGGAAAACGGCAGGGCAATGCCCGACTCGTCCATTATGCTTGCCCTGTGTGACGTGCTTGGGATCACCGTGAATGATTTATTATGTGGGGAGGTTGTTTCAGTGAAGGATTACAACGAAAAAAACGAGCAGGTTCTGCTCGAGCTTGCAAAGCAGAAGGAGGAGGGAGACCGCCGTCTTCTGTCGCTTGAGATCGTGATCGGTACGATATCGGTTTTGTTTTTGCTCGTGCTGAACGTGATCGCGGCGTATATCGAAATGCAGACCTGGCTGCAGATCACGCTTGCCGTGTCGGGCTTCGTCGTCGGACTGATCGGCATCGCGTTCGCGATACGGATCGAGCAGGTCGCGGGCTATTACGAATGCAAGCACTGCGGTCACAAATACGTGCCGAAATATGCTCCCGTGCTTTTTGCAATGCATATGGGCAGAACGCGTTATATGAAATGCCCGAAATGCGGTAAGCACTCGTGGCAGCGCAAGGCGATCGGAAAAGATTGAACGAAATGGGCGGATCAAATGCAATTTGAGACCGTCCATTTTTCCTTTTGCATATTTTTTACTTGACAAAAACCTCGCGATTTGTTAAAATAACATTGTACTATGGCTAAGAATAATCTTTTGGAGGTTTTTTATGCGAAAGATCGGTTTGATTTTTTTGGTGCTTGCACTCGCTTTGCTGACGCTTTCTCTTGCATCCTGCGGCGACGACGAGCAGCCGACTCCCCCCACGACCTACACCATTACCTACGAATGTGACGGCGGCGTCCTTGCCAACGGCGGCGCGGAATCCTACGTTACTTCAAAGACCGAGACGCTTCCCATTGCCGTGAAAACGGGTTACACCTTCCTCGGCTGGTATGAGTCGCCTGATTTTACGGGTGAGCCTCTCGTTACCACGGAGGGTAAAAGCGCAAATCTCGTTTTGTACGCGAAATGGGAGCCTATCACCGTTAAGGTTGAGTTTTACATAGCAGGTGTTCTGTTTGAAACGCAAGAGATCTCCTACGGCGGTGACGCAACGCTTCCGTTGCCCGCTGAGATCGCTGACAGCATCCCCGCGGGCAAGGTGTTCCGTGGTTGGGACGGTCCTTACACGGGCTTGACCGCGGACACGAAGATCCATGCAAATCTCGAGGACGCACAGACCCCGCCCGTTGACCCCGAGGATCCGCCCGTTGACCCCGAGGATCCGCCTGTTGACCCCGAGGATCCGCCTGTCGATCCCGAGGATCCGCCCGTCGATCCCGAGGATCCCCCTGCACCCGTTACGCACACGATCATTTATAACACCAACGGCGGTACGCTGAGCGCACCCGTAACGAGCTATACGGAGGGAGACGCCATCACGCTCCCCCTGCCCGAGGAGCGCAAGGGCTCGACCTTTATCGGCTGGTACACCTCGCAGAGCTTTGAGGGCGATCCGATCACGACGACCGCGGGCTGCACTGAGGATCTCGTTCTGTACGCGAAGTGGGAGGTCAAGACCTACGAGGTCACCTTCTGGTTCAGAAACCCCAAGACGGGCAGAGACGAGCAGATCGGTGAGGCGCAGATCGTTCCCTACGGCGGCGACGCAGTTCCGCCCGCTGAAAAGACCTTTATGCCGAGCGGATATAGCCTGATCGGATGGAATCAGGGCTATAAGAACATCACCTCCGACCGCAAGATCATCGCGCTGGTCCTGGAGGGCGACGACGAGTGGTCCTCGACCATCAACTGATCGCAAAAAGTAAAATAAAAAACGGCTTCCGTCGAAGCCGTTTTTTATTTGGAAGGCTTACGCCTTCACGTGCGTGTTGAGGTACTCTACAACGTCGTTTACGGTGGTAAAGCCGTGCAGATCCTCGTCGTCAATTACAACGTTAAACTTTTCCTCGCAAAGAAGAATGAGATCGGCAAGCTCAAGAGAGTTGATGCCGAGATCATTTACGAGTTCGGCTTCCGGCTTGATGTCTGCCTCGTTTACGCGAAGCTCATCAATCAGCAGCTGCTTCAGGGTTTCAAACATAAAAAATCCTCCAAATTATGTACGGGCGATCTCAAACGCCGTGTCCGCGCGCGGATGGTTTGTAAGAGATTCTTCTGCCTTGCCGTGCACAAACGTATTTTTCATATATGCACATCGGTTATTTTACTACATTTTTCTCAATTTGTCAACCCTTGTTTGCGAATTCTTTATTTTCTCTTTGATTTGCCGTATTTTTTCCTTGCTTTTTGTAGGGCGATGTGCTACAATAAAGGACGGAGCTTTAAAAAAAGGAGTGCATTTTGGAAGAAACGGTTACAGCCGCGCTTCAGCGGCAAAAAAATAAACGGCGCGTCCTGCGCCTTTTGATCTGTATGCTTACGCTTGCAGCGCTTGCGCTGGCTTTATATCTTGCAAGCATTGCCATCGGTGACAGACCGCAGACGCTCCCTGTCGCACAGGGGCTGGAGGTGCCCGATTTCGGTGCCACCGAGCTGCCGCCCGAATACCTTGAGGGCTACGACCGCAATATCTATTTTTACAAAACGTTTTCGGTCGGTGAGCTTGTAACGGAGGAAAGCCGAGATCTTCTCGGTGCCGACGTATCTCTGCTTTACGGTATGCTCACGGCAATGATGCAGGGGGATGCCGACGCCTATAACGCTTGCTTTACGTCGGACTATACCGACGCTTACGGCAAAAAGGACAGATTCACCGCGCAAAAGCTTTACGATATCAGGCTTGAATACAAGGGCGTGCCCGACCCGCAAAGCGGCGCGCGCTGTTATCGGCTGACCTACTGCATCTACCGAAACGACGGCACCCTGCGTGCCGATATCGGCAGCGACGAGATGCGCGAGCAGTATCTTTACGTCGTGGATAGGGAGGGGGACGTTTTGATCAATAACGTCGCTTATAATCTTGGAAATCAAAGAACCGTCTGGGAGGCTTCAATGCTACTTTACGTATGGATCACCGTGATCGCGGTCGCGATCATTGCGGAGGTGCTGACTGCCAAAAGGATCGCCGTCTGGCTTCTGCCCGCGGCGGCGCTACCGCTCATCCTTTCGCTTTGCCGCGTGGATATCCTGTGGCTGCAGCTGCTCCTCTTTTTCCTTCTGTTTGCCGTCGGCGTTCTCGTTTATAAGCTGGTTTTGGAAAAACGCTTCAAAAAGGGCGGCGTTCCCGACTACATCGACAGCGTGATCGGTCAGACCTGCACCGTCACCCAGCGCATCGACAATCTTGCAGGGTGCGGAGAGGTGCGTATCCACGGTATGTATTGGGCGGCGCGCGCGTGTGACGAGGAGACGGTCTACGAGGAGGGCGAGACAGTTACCGTCGTGGCGGCGGAGGGTGTCAAGCTGATCTGTAAATAAGAGAAAGGGGCTGTCACATTTAGGTAAAACCGAAAATGGCGAAAAGAACAAAGGGTAATTGACTCTATTACGCTTTGTAATCGTTTGAGGTGTTACTTAAGGTTGAAATTCTGACGAATTTCTCCAAATATTAAATGCCATTTT
>JAZSGY010000059.1:0-3478 GCA_045532985.1 Eubacteriales bacterium
CCTCGGGAGACAGAATAAATTCATTTTGTAGCATAGTTATTGCCTTCTTTCAGCTTTTTATTTAAGCATAAGCTCAATGACGGGAACTACTACGTTTGGCTTGACCTCGGGAAGCGAGATGACCAGCAGGTCGTCGGAAGCGGACTGACCGTCGCCGAAGTGACCGGGGTTCTTTTCGCGCATCTTCAGCTCGCTTGCGTCGTGCAGGAACTGGGCGTAATCCACCTTGCCGGCTAAACCGCGCAGCTCGATAAACGCGAAGGGATAGGCGTACAGGTGGAGATACAGCCTCTTTCCATCCAGGCTTTGCGTGAAGCGGCAGTCGGCGGGCGCGACGAATTCGGGCTCGGCCATGGTGCAGCCGTAGATGGCGCGGCCGTTATACTTCATCCAGTCTGCGTATACCTTAAGCGCGTTCTGGGCGCGATTGTCAAAATAGCCTCGGGAGGTGGGGCCTACGTTCATCAGGAGATTTCCGCCGAGAGACACTGTGTTGACGAGCATGCGGATGAGCATTTCGGGGCTCTTCCAGGTTTGCTCGTCGCGGTAATAGCCCCAGCTGCCGGAGAAGGTCTGGCACGCTTCCCAGGTGACCAGTTCGCCCGTTTCCTTATGGCGCACCCATTCCATAGGCTGATACTGCTCAGGCGTCCAGATGTCCTGCTCTATATCGGTTCTGTTGTCGATGATGATATGCGGCTGAAGCTCACGCGCGAGCGCGAGCAACTTTTCAGATTCCCAATCGTCCTTGCCCTTGCCGCGCATCCACTCGGGGCGGCCATTCAAGGGATATTGGGCATAAGAGTAGTCGAACCAAAGAACGTCGATCTTTCCGTAATTTGTTAAAAGCTCACGCACCTGATTGCGCATATACTCGGCATAACGCTTCATATCCCGTCCTTTTGCAAGCTCCTCGATGTTTTCGTCGTCGCGGCGCGGGTGGATCATATCGGGAATGAAGTCGGGGTGATGCCAGTCGATCAGCGAATAATAAAAGCCTACGTGCAGTCCTTCCGCACGGAAGGCGTCCACGTACTCACGGACAAGATCGCGACCGCAAGGGGTGTTCGTCGATTTGTAATCGGTATACTGCGTGTCAAACAGACAGAAACCCTCGTGATGCTTCGTCGTGAAAACGGCGTATTTCATACCTGCGGCCTTTGCCTTGCGGGCCCACTCGCGCGGATCGTAAAGATCGGGGTTGAAATGCTTGAAGTAGAGATCGTAATGCTCCTCCGAGACCTTCGAACGGGACTTGAACCACTCGTGGCGTGCGGGCATGGAATAAAGCCCGAAATGGATGAACATGCCGAATCTGTCGTGACGGAACCATTCGGTATCACCGGGGGTCTTGCGGGTTACATAGCTTGACATTTGCAATAGCTCCTTTGCATTTGTTAAAAATATTGTAGCATAGATCAACGGCTTTTACAAGTGTTTTTCAAAATAGAATTGACAAATTTTGCGGAAGAATGTATAATAAATTCAGTGTTGAAAGGAAGTGATGGATTGAGACCGATGATGCCGCCACGATTTGAGCGAAAAAAAGAAGATCGACCGAAGCATTTGCGTGAATATCCACGGTATATTGCTAAGAATATCAGCGGATTCTTTCATCGTTTATTCTATATCATCAGACAGGTTTGGGAAACGCGCCCGATCATCCTGATCGGAATGGCGCTCCTTTGCCTTTTGAACGGTCTTTTGCCTGTTTTCGGCGCACACGTCGGAAAGGAGATCCTCAACAATATCGTTATCGCCATCAACGCTGATCTTGGTGACGCAACGCTTGCGTCCTACCTGCGGGATACGATAACGAGCTACGGGCTTGTGTTCTGGCTCTTGATGGAGTTCCTCTATCTCTTTTTGAGTCGCGTATTCGGCCGTCTTAATACGCTCATTAATGCGATCGCAGGCGAGCTTGTAACGAATCATATCAAGCTGAAGATCATGAATAAAGCAAAAACCGTGGATCTTGCAAGCTTCGACCGTCCCTCCTTTTACGAAAAACTTGAAAACGCAAACCGTGAGGTCGGTATGCGTCCGATCTCTATTTTGAGTGCAACGCTCAATGTCATCAGTACCGTTATCACGATCGTTTCTTTCGTCGTGATCCTGATCGGTCTGCATCCTGCGGCCCCGATCCTGATCGCCGTCCTTGCACTCCCGGGCGCACTCGTTAATTATATTTTCCGTAATAAAAACTATTGGTATATCCGCCACCGTTCCAAGGAAAGACGGCAGATGCAATACTTCTCCTCGCTGGTTACCGATAAGGATAAGGCGAAGGAGCTGCGCATTATGGGGCTTTCCGATACCTTTATCGGCAACTACAAATCGGTGTTCAAACGCTATTTTGCGGGTCTGAAGCGAATTATTATCAAGGAGAGCGTGTGGAGCCTTTCCGTCAGCATGCTCACACTTTCGGCAAATGCGCTTTTGTTCTTCTACGTTGCTTATCAAGTGATCGCAAGGGGCGACGTCAATGAGATCGGTAATTATTCCTATTATACGGGCGCACTCAACAGCATCACCGCCGGTGTGTCGACGCTGATCGCATCCACCGCAACGATCTATGAGGGCACGCTTTTCATTGACAATATGATCACCTTTATGAAAGAGGAGCCTACTGTGATCCCGCTGCTCGAGGAGCCGATTAGACCTGCGCGCCACGTTCCGCATAGCATTGAATTCCAAAACGTCTCCTTCCGTTATCCCGGCGCGGAGAAGGACGTGATCCACAACGTAAACCTGAAATTTTCTCCGGGTGACACCGTCGTTCTCGTTGGCTTGAACGGTGCGGGAAAAACGACACTGATCAAGTTATTGACCAGACTTTACGATCCGACGGAGGGCAGGATCCTTCTTGACGGCGTGGATCTTCGTAACTACGACGTTAAGGAGCTTTACGATATCTTCGGCATTATATTCCAGGATTTCGGCAAGTACGCAGTCAGCGTGCGCGAGAATATTATGTACGGCGACGTCCGTAAGGGAATGAACGAGGAGGAGATCAAAAAGGCGGCAGTCGGAAGCAGCGCGGATGGCTTTATTCAGAATTTGCCCGACGGATACGATACGCCCTTAATGCGCTTCTTCGAGGAAAACGGTACGGAACTTTCCATCGGTCAGTGGCAAAAGCTTTCGATCGCGCGCGCCTTCTATAAGGACTCCGATGTTCTCATTCTGGACGAGCCGACGGCATCCCTTGATCCGATGGCGGAGCAAGAGATATTCAACCAGTTCGCGGAGCTTGGGCGTGCAAAGATCACGATCTTCGTCTCCCACCGCCTATCCAGCGCAACCATAGCCGACCAGATCGTCGTGCTTGAAAACGGAGAAGTCGTCGAAAACGGAAAGCATACCGACCTGATGCAGCTGAAAGGCAAGTATTATCAGCTCTTCACAACGCAAGCAAAGCGCTATATCGAAAACGCAGAGCAGCAAGAAGGGCTCGATCCGCCCACAATGCCTTAAC
>JAZSGY010000029.1:0-11853 GCA_045532985.1 Eubacteriales bacterium
CAACCGTTTCGCGTTGTGACACCGCGCTCCTTTAAGGCGGCGTATTCTCGCTCCGTAAAGCCGTAGCAGGCGCGGTCGTCGTCAGGACACATCAGTCCCCTGATCGATCCGTCGCGGGAGAGTGTCGCGATCACCTCGGGGTGCATTGCAAAAAAGTGCGGCCGCGGGCAAAGGTCGATCGAAGCTTCGCCAAACAAACGCACGCAGGTGGCGTGCATTTCACGATAATCGGCAAGCGTTTCGGGCGTACGGAATGCGGCGTTCATCTCCTTGGCGTGTACACCGAAGCGAAGCCAATCGGACGCCGCGAGAAACTGTGCGCGGTAGGTAACGGGAAAATCGGAAAGCAGAAAGCCGTCGGTGCGGTCAAATACGTAAAGCGAAACGCAAATGCCGAAGCGCCCGTGAAGCGCCTTCAAAAAAGCGAGCGTTTCATTCTGAAAAATATCGGTATACGCATGCTCTCTGATATCCCGTAGGATCTCCGCGGTATCATCTACTGAAAAATGAACGTACATAGAAGCTCCTCAAAGGGGCTGTCTCAAATTGCATTTGAGACAGCCCCTTTCGTTTGACGAGGGCTCGTCAGATTTGGAGGAAAATCCGTCGTTTTCGACCCGAAGGTGACAGCCCCTTTTAGGCCTTAATAATCGACTCGTCCCATTCCTTCGGCGGAACGTAGCCGAGCAGAGTGACGGTGGTGGCGGCGACGTTTGAAAGTCCGAAGCTGCCGACGTCCTCCTTCACGGTATAGGAATCCTTATAGAAGTTATCGTAGATGATGCAGGGAACGGGGTTGAGGGTGTGGCTGGTCTTCGCCTTGAAGCTACCGTCCTTCCCTACCTTCGGTCCCTTCGTCTTCTTGTCGATCTCGTACATCTCGTCGGCGTTGCCGTGGTCCGCGGTGATCAGAGCGACACCGCCGAGCTTGTCAACGACCTTGAGGATGCGTGCAAGCTGAAGGTCAAGCGCCTCCATACTGCACTCGGTTGCGAGGAAGTTGCCCGTATGACCGACCATATCACCGTTCGGGAAGTTGACGCGCAGATACTGATACTTGCCCGATTCGAGGCATTCGATCAGCTTGTCGGTGATCTCAGCGCACTTCATCCAGGGGCGCTGCTCGAAGGGAACGACGTCCGAGGGGATCTCGATATAGGTTTCCAGCTCCTCGGAGAACTTGCCGCTCTTGTTTCCGTTCCAGAAATAGGTGACGTGACCGTACTTCTGAGTCTCGGAAATGGCGAGCTGCGTGACGCCGACACCGACGAGATATTCGCTCATCGTGCCCGTGATCTCGGGCGGGTTGACGAGGTAGCGCGAGGGGATGTGAAGGTCGCCGTCATATTCGAGCATACCCGCATAAAGCACGGCGGGAACGCGCTTGCGGTCGAACTTATCGAAATCGGCACCTGCCTCGAAGGTCTTGGAGATCTCAATGGCGCGGTCGCCGCGGAAGTTGTAGAAGATCACGCTGTCGCCGTCCTCGATCGTACCGACGGGCTTGCCGTTTTCCGCAATGACGAAGGGGGGCAGATCCTGGTCAATGACCTTCAGCTCCTCTCGATAGGTCTTAACTGCCTCAGCGGCGGAGGCAAAGCTGCGCCCCTCGCCCAGCACGTGGGTGTTCCAGCCGCGCTCGACCATCGACCAATCTGCCTCGTAGCGGTCCATCGTGATCTGCATTCTGCCACCGCCCGATGCGATCCTCGCATCAAAGCCCGCGTCGTTCAGCTCGGAAAGGAACGCCTCAAAGGGATCGATATATTCGAGCGCCGAGGTCTCTCCGACGTCACGGCCGTCGATCAGGATATGAATGCGGACGCGTGCGACGCCCTCTGCCTTTGCCTGCTTCAGCATTGCCTTCAGGTGGTCGATATGCGAGTGAACGTTACCGTCGGAGAACAGTCCGATAAAATGCAGGGTGGTATTCTTCTCCTTGACTGCGGCGATCAGCTCACACCACGTGCCCGAGGCGAACATCTTGCCCGACTCGATCGACTGCGTGACGAGCTTTGCGCCCTGTGCGAAGACCTGACCTGCGCCGAGGGCGTTATGTCCGACCTCGGAGTTGCCCATATCGTCATCGGATGGCAGACCCACGGCGGTGCCGTGTGCCTTCAGCTTTACGGTAGGATAGTTTGCAAGAAGATAGTCAAGCGTCGGAGTGTGTGCCGCGCTGACCGCGTTTGCACCGTTGTCGGGTGCAAGACCGACACCGTCCATCACGACGGTCAGAACGGGGCCCTTTACGCCTGCGAAGGTGGTTGATTTTTTGAGTGCTTCCATAAATTTATAACCTCGATTCAATTATTAGCGATTTAGATATCGGCATCCTTGACGTAGCGGCTGCCGTTTTCCGCAATGAAGCGTTTACGCTCGGGCAGATCGTCGCCGAGCAGCGTCTCGAACATATAAAGCGTTCGTTCCGCATCCGCAGTGGAGACGGCGATCAGACGGCGGGTCGCGGGATTCATCGTAGTCTGCCACATCATATCGGGCTCGTTTTCACCGAGACCCTTGGAGCGTTGAAGCGTATATTTCGTGTCGCCGAGCTGCTTCAAGATATCTGCCTTTTCCTGCTCGTTGTACGCAAAATAGGTCTGATCCTTTGTCGTGATCTCAAAAAGCGGCGACTCCGCGATAAAGACGCGTCCCTTTTCGATCAGGGTCGGGAGCAGACGGTAGAACATCGTCAGAAGCAGGGTGCGGATCTGGAATCCGTCCTCGTCGGCATCGGTACAGATGATGATCTTCGACCAGCGCAGAAGCTCGTAGTCGAATTTGGCAAGGTCGCCCTTGACCTTTCCCTCGATCTCAACGCCGCAACCGATCACGCGAAGCAGATCGCAGATGATCTTGCTTTCAAAGATCTTAGCGTAGGTGCTTTTCATACAGTTGAGCGTTTTACCGCGCACGGGGATGATCGCCTGATATTCGGCGTTGCGGCCGAGCTTGCAGGAGCCGAGTGCAGAGTCGCCCTCTACGATATAAAGCTCACGCAGATTGGGATCCTTCGAGCGACAGCCGACGAATTTCTCCACGCGGTTGGAGATGTCCATATTACCGCCCGCGGAGATCTTCGCCTTGACCTCGATGCGTGCCTTTTCCGCCGCCTCACGGCTGCGCTTGTTGATCAGAACCTGCCCTGCGAAGACGTTGGCGTCGTTCGGATGCTCGATAAAGTGGATCTCCAGCTGCTGCTTGAGGTATTCGGTCAACGCCTTTTTGATGAAAACGTTGTTGATCGCCTTTTTGGTCTGGTTTTCGTACGAGGTCTGCGTGGACGCGCTGTTGATGATCACGACGAGGCAGTCCTCGATATCCGCGTAGGAGATCTTGCTTTCGTTTTTATTGTACTTCCCTTGCGCGCGAATATACTTATCCAGAGCAAAGGCAAACGCAGTACGCACCGCCTGATCGGGTGCGCCGCCGTATTCAAGGTAACTCGAGTTATGGTAATACTCCGTGCAGGCGGTGGTGTTGGATGCACAGAACGCGATCTCCGCACGCACCTTGTATTCGGGCTTGTCGTCACGGTCGCGACCCTTGGTCTCCATTTTCCAGACCACGGGCTCGGTCAGATTGTTTCCGCTCGTGATCTCACGGATATAGTCACCGATACCGTTTTCGTAAAAATATTCGCTGGTCTCAAACTGTCCGTTTTCCCTTTGCAGGCGCAAAACGAAGCGGATGCCCGCATTGACGACCGACTGACGGCGCATCGTCGAGGTAAAAAATTCCTCGGGGATATTGATATCGGTAAAGACCTCAAGGTCGGGGCGCCAGCGGATGACCGTACCCGTGCGCTTTTTATCGGTGCGCTCAAGGGGACGGGTGCGGAGCTTGTCCTTCGTGGGCGAGCCCTTTTTAAAGTCGATCTCGTAGAGCGTGCCGTCCTTGTAGGACTTTACCTGCATATATTCCGAGCTGTACTGCGTTGCGCAGGCACCGAGACCGTTCAGACCGAGCGAATACTCGTACGCCGAGTCGCCGTCGTTGTTGGAATATTTACCGCCCGCGTAAAGCTCGCAGAACACAAGCTCCCAGTTGAAGCGCTTTTCCTTTTCATTGTAGCCGAGCGGAACGCCGCGGCCGAAGTCCTCTACCTCGATCGAGCGATCGTTGTACGCGGTAACGATGATCTCGGTGCCGTGCCCCTCTCTCGCCTCGTCGACCGAGTTTGCAAGGATCTCAAAGAAGGAGTGCTGACAGCCCTCCAGCCCGTCCGAGCCGAAGATAACGGCGGGGCGCTTTCTGACGCGGTCGGCGCCCTTGAGCATCTTAATACTTTGGTCACCGTACGCCTGTGCCTTTTTCGTCGTTTCTGCCATTTTCATTCCTCCGTTTGCTTTGATCTCTATCAATAGATTTTACCATATTTGATAGCGATTTGTCAACCTTATTTTACCCTTGATACAAAAAATGGCAGTCGATGACTGCCATTTTTTTGCTTAGTCGGCAAGGATCTTGTCGAGGAAGGCGACCGAGAGGTCAAACCACTGTCCCGACGAGTTGTTCTGCCGGTTGTTGTAGGAGCTGACAGCGCCGCCGTGACCGCCCTGCGAGAAGACGTGCAGCTCATAGGGGATGCCGTACTCGTGCAGAGCCTGTGCCAGCTGAATGCTGTTCTGCGGCGGTACGCCCGTGTCACCGCGGCGGTGCCACATAAAGATCGGCGAGGTGTTCTCGGTAACAGAGCGTTCGCCCGAGAACTTTTGGGACAGCTCGAGATCGTTACGCGTAAACGCCTTCGCGCAATAAGCAAAGGTGTAATTCAAAAGCGTTACGACGGGGTATGCCAGAACGGCGGCGTCGGGCCTTGCCGAGACTGCGTCAACGGCATCGGGAACGTAGGTCGGGTCGTCGATCTCGAAATCAAAGTGCGTTGCAAGCATCGTACAGAGGTGACCGCCCGCCGAGAAGCCGACGACGGCGATCTTGTCGGGATCGATGCCAAATTCCTCGGCATGGGCGCGCACGTACTTGACGGCGCGGATCGCGTCGCCGAGGATCGCGTGGTAATCGTTGGTCGGCTCGGGGCGCGGCTGTGTGGATTGCTCCTGATCGAGCGTGCCGAGACGGTAATCAACGACGAAGGAGGTGTAGCCTGCCTGATTGTAAAGCTTTGCGATGTTCTCGCTCTCGGTGACCTCGTGATAATAGTAGCCACCGCCCGGAAAAACGAGCATCGCACGCCCGTCGGGGTTATTTGCGGCAATGTAGGGGCGGATCGCGGGGAGTGTCTTTTCTCCGTTTGCAAGATAGGGGATATTGCCATCCGCATACAGCGGAATGGGATCGTGGTTTGCGTATTTGGTTGCGGGCGTTTCGTCAGCGCCAATGCTCACAGGTACGACCATCATCGTAAACATCGCGGCAAGCGCGATGCAAAATCCTTTCAAAATCGTTCTTTTCATTCTGAATCCCTCCTTAGCTCATCGGTCTTGTCAGCCAGTTTTCCATACCGCTGACCCAGTTCGGCATACCGTCAAGATAATCCTCGTAGAGGAAATAATTCTCCTCGGTATAGAAGGTCTCCATCTGGTAAAGCGCGCCCGCGCCCTGAAGCGTCAGGGAGAGCGAATAAAGATCGAGTGCGGAATCACCCGTGGTGGGTGCGGCAAGATAGATCGGACAGGTCGCCGCACTGAAGCTCTTCTGATTCTTCACACCCGTCGCTCCCGTTTCGGTAAACGTGGGATCAAGGATCACGGCGTAGTTCGGGTTCGCACCCTTTTTGCCGATCTCATCGTCGCCGACCTTCGCAAAATCGGTGGTGAGGTTACGCACGAGATGACCGCCGCTACCGAAGCCGCATACAACGATGCGGGTGCTGTATACGGTAAAGTCGCTCGTCGCATAGTAGCGGACGAACTGGACCGCACGGCAGGCGTCGGTAAACGCCTTCGTATAATCGGCGTCGGGTCGGTGGTAAACGATGAAGGCGGAATAGCCCGCACGGTTGAGAGCGTCAGCGACGTTTTTCGCGCTTTGCTCGTCAAGCGAGGTGTAGCCGCCGTCGGCAAAGATCAGCACCGCAGTATTCTTTCCCCTTGCAAGATAGGGAACGATATAGGGCTCGTCATCCCCCTCTCCCTCGGGGATCTCTACGTCCTCGTAGATCGAGAGCTTCGGATGGTGTGCGAAGCGATCCCGCACGTTATCGGCGGTGGGAACGTCGGACACACGCACGATGACATCGGGATCGGGGGTCACAGTACCGTCGGCAGATGAGGAGGAGGATGAAGACGAAGACGAGGATGAGGATGCAGGCTCGCTTGAGGACGAGGATTCGCTCGGAGTAATGTAAACATCTACATCACAAGCGGAGAGTGTTCCTACCAGCAAAAGCAGGGCGAGCATCAGCAGTAAGATTCGCTTGATTTTCATACAGTTCTCCTTGTGGATTTTAGTTGTCATATTGAAATCATTGACGAATTTATTTTATCATACAACCCCTTGGAATGCAAGATTTGTCGTTAAATTTTATCGGTTTTTTCCAAAAAAAGATTGACAAACGCGCACCCACTGTTGTATAATACCATTTGTAACGCAGGCGTAGTTCAATGGTAGAATTTCAGCTTCCCAAGCTGACTACGCGGGTTCGATTCCCGTCGCCTGCTCCAAAAAAGGCTGTCTCAAATTGCGAAATTTGAGACAGCCTTTTTTGATCAAAGCTCAATTTCTTCTACGGTAGGACCGAAAATCTTCAAGGTGTCAAAGCCAAGGTCTTCATCGTACACAAAGGCGGCTTTATCAATGCAGGTGTGACGGGGCAATACCCTTTCAAGACTGTAATGGATGTGATACACGCAGATCAGCTGCTTTCCGTCCTTGGTCGTTGTAAAAGAGTGATGTCCCGTACCGTTGACGTGCTCATTCCTTGCAAGGATCGGATTCTTCGCGTACTTTTTATACGGACCGAGCGGCGAATCGGCAAACGCGACGCCGACGGCATATTCGATATGACTGAAGCCGTTTGCAGAGTAAGTCAGATAATATCGCCCGTTATGCTTCAGAACAAAGGGTCCCTCTACAGTGTGGCAGGGTGGGCGGGAAATCTCCCATCCCTCTTCGGCGGCAAGAAGAAGCTGCTCACTACCGGGAATCACTTCGGTGAGCGTTTCGTTCAACCGTGCGCCAAAGATCCTGTTACCGCAATTGCAATCGACGTAAAAGAGATAAATGCTACCGTCGTCATCCCGAAAAAAGTGACCGTCGATCCTACATTCTTCAAACAGAAAACCGTTGCTGTGCTGACGGAAGGGACCGAGAGGACTGTCAGCGACGGCGATACCAAGGTGCCGCTCGGCCGTGAACGCCATATAGTATTTACCGTTGTGCTTGATGATCTCGGGTGCCCAGAAGTCCTTCTCTCCGCAAACGTCCTCTTTATGCAGGCAGATGCCCTTATTCTCCCAATGTACGAGATCGTCGGAAACGCTGACGTCATATCCGTCCGACCGACGGGTGGCGTAGTAGTAATACTTGCCGCCGTCAAGCATAACAAAGGGGTCAGCCCCGTTCTCAAGGATGGGATTTTTGTAAATCATTTCACAAGCTCCTTTTCTTTATAAAAATTATTTAAGCTACCTTTATTTTTACGAAGCGTGCGAGTCCAAACGATGAGATAGAACACGGCACGGACGAATTCATCGGTCAGGAAAGCAAGCCAGATACCGACAAGCCCCCAACCGCAAACGACGGAGAAGACGAAGGAAAGCAAAACGCTGACTCCCCAGCAGGAGACCGTCGATGACGTAAGCGTCAGCCATACCTTTCCGCACGCATTCAAGCTGGTCTCGGAAACCATATTGATGGCGCGAAATATCTCAACACCGATATCGATGAGGAAGATCATCCCCGTTGCCGCTATGATCTCCTCATCCTTCGTGAAGATCATAAGAAGCGGTCGGTGAAACAAAAAGACGAGCACGGATAAAACCGTATTGAAAAAGACCGAAACCAAAACGTTCCGCGTGTAAAGGCGGCCGACGTTTTTCATATTCCCCGCCCCGCGGAAGCGCCCGATCAAGACGGCACCCGCCGCGGAGATGGCGGCATTGAACAAGGGAACGTATGCGACCACCTGCCCGATGTAGACCTTTGCGGAAACGATCGACGAACCAAGCATCACGACAAAGCTTGTGGTAAAGGTCTGGGCAAACGTGTAGGAGAAATTGCTCATTTTACCGGGAATGCCATAAATGAGGAGAGTTCTGAATTCCGACAAACGGAAGCTGGGGGAAAACGGACATTTTGTGAAAATAAAAATCAAGATCCGCACAACAAGTCCAAGCCCCGTCAAAACCGTGCCGGTAATTGCAATGCCCGCGACGGGTGAGGAAAAGAGGCCGCTGAAAAGTGCGATATAAGTAGAGCCGATGTTGGCGACGCTGATACCGACACCAACGAAAAAGGACGAAAGTGCGTGTGCATTGCAGATGAGCAACGAGCCGAAGGTCATAGATAGGACGCTGATGGGAAGAAATACGGCTTTAATTCGAAAAAACTCGACCGACAAGCGGAGCGTTTCCGCCTCGGCATTCATCAAAGTGAGAAGCGGTTCGGCAAAGATCGCAGAAAGCACGCCAAGCAAAAGACCGGTCGCAAAGGTGGAAGCAACGGCGATGAAGGTAATACGCCCCGCCGCTTTCCGATCCTTTCTTCCAAGCGCTATACTGATAAGGATGCTCGCGCCAAAGGCGAATACGTCAAGTGCTGTCGTTATAGTCGAGAGGACGGAGTTGGCGACACTCGTCGCGGCAACTGCCCCGTCGGAAACCGAGGAAAGCATTGCCGTCGGTATCGTACCGATCAGCCTTGAAAAGAGATCCTGAAAGAATTTGGGGAATGCCAGGGAAAGCATCGTAAGAAGCTTGTCGTTTTCACGAAATGCAAAGGATTCGTCATAAATGCGCTTCATTACTCTTTTCCCCTATTCTCCTGTTTTCTGTATTTCTCGGGGGAGAGTCCTGTTTCCCGCTTAAAAAGGCGGCTGAAATACGGATAGTTTTCAAATCCCGCCTCGAAGGCGACCTCCGACAGCGGAACGCTTTCTTTTGAAAGCGCCGCCTTCGCTTTCTCAATGCGGAGTGAATTGCGGTATTTTACGATGCTTGTACCAACCGCCTTTTTAAAAATGCGGTTTAAATGGTCAATGCCAAGCGAAAAGGTTGCTTCTATTTCCTCGGAGCTGACGTTGCGGTCATAGTTGCGCTCAATAAACTTCACGAGCTTATGCGCCATATAATGCGTTTCGTCGGTTTTCTCGCAGTCCTCCAGCCGAAAGAGAAGGTCCGAAAGGGCAACGGAAAGATGGAAACGGTGCTCGGGATCGCGTGCCTCGGGCGTAAACGGTTTTTTCTTGAAGGCAAAGGCTACGCGATCGTAAAGCGCGGCGTCACGGATGTGAAAGCGCTTTTTGAGATAGACGTAACAGTAAGCGTACGCTTCGGTCGTATAAAGCCCCACGCCGCGCGACAAAAGACGGCGCTCCTGAATGCGCTCCGCACACTCCTCATCGGTTATATCAAGGTGCGTGACCGTATCGCTCTCAAAATGGCACCAGAAATATTCACAGTCTGAAATGCCGACCGATGCCTGTGTTTCCGATGGATGAAACAGCATACCGTCGCCCTTATGCAAATAAAGATCCTCTCCGTTTAATAGGATATGGAGTTCTCCCGCCGTTACGATGTAAAGAATGTATTCCTTGACCGTCCTCGTCGGGTGCTTGCGTTTTTTCGTCAAATGCTCGTAACCGAAGCTGCAGATCTTCGGGATCTGATTAAAATCAATTCTGTAATACATAATAACGATAATAACGCACCTTTCTCACAAAAGAATTTCGTGCGGTTTTTCGCATAAATTATAGCGCATCCTCACACGACGGTCAATACACAATAGTGATTTTATTTGCACAAAACCGATTTCTGACATCTGCGGTAATGCGTGCTTCGTTTCTCTCTCACGCATCGGCGTGTATCCCTTTTGCGGCACGATCCAAAAAAACGAGTGGTTTGGTTGACATCCGTTTTCTTTTTTGATAGAATAAAAGCCGAGGTGATGATATGACTTACAAAGAACACAGCGTAATGCTTTCGCGGCCGCCGTCAGTACTCACGGAGGAGCTTTTTGCGCAGGTGCGCGAGGCGGGGATCACGGGGATCGAGGTTTCACCGAAGCAGCACGAATTTGATGCGCTCGAGCTTTTACCGATCAAGGAGCTTGCCGACCGATACGGTATCACGCTCTGGAGCTTTCATCTTCGCTTTTGCGATTTTGAGGGCTACGATATTGCCAATCTCAATGAGGCGGGTCGCCGCCACGCCATTGAATACGCGAAAGCCTATATCAAGAAGGCGGCGGAGGTCGGCATCGGGATCGCCGTGATCCATCCGAGCGGCGAGCCGATCGAGGACTCCGACAGGGCGGAAAAGCTGCGCCTTGCAAAATCGGCACTCGCCGAGCTTGCGGAGTATGCCGCACGCCTCTCTGTGACGCTTGCCGTTGAGGATCTGCCTCGCACCTGCCTTGGAAATTGCAGTGCCGAGCTTTTAGAGCTGATCGCGGCAGACAGTCGCTTGCGGATCTGCTTTGATACCAATCATCTGCTTGGCGAGGATATTTCCGACTTTATCAGGGCGTGCGGTGAAAAAATACTGACGGTACACTTCTCTGACTACGATTTCGTGAACGAGCGACATTGGCTTCCCGGGGAGGGTCAGATCGATTGGGCGGCGTTGATGGATACGCTTGACGGTGTCGGCTACGACGGACCGATCCTTTACGAGGTACCGATGTCGGTGAAGGGACTGAAAAGCATCGTGCGGTCACGCGATCTGACGGCGTTTGATATGAAAAGGAACGCAGAGGAGCTGATGGCGCGCACTGCCTTGACGGTACACGGTCATCCGATCGAGGATCTGCCGTTTTGGTGCATGTGATGGGACAGAAAACGATTTGGCTTTGGCGGTCGCTTCTGATCCTCGTCATCCTCTTGAATCTTCTTACCGTATTCGGCTTTTCGGCTGAGGATGCCACGGCATCGACCGACACCAGCCGCGGGATCAGCGACGTTCTGGCGGCAGTCTTTTATCCTGATTTTGAAAGTCTGGACGCCGACGCGCAGGAGGCGGTGATGATCCGCGCGGATTCGATCGTGCGGACGCTCGCGCACTGCGTGATCTTTCTGCCGATGGCGTTTGCGGGCACGCTCCTTCTCTTTTCCTTTCCCCTGCGGCGGCTTTGGCTCCCTCCGCTTTTCTCGCTTCTCTTTTCGCTACTCGCGGCACTCCTTGACGAGATCCATCAGACGTTCGTGCCCGGTCGGGCGTTTCAACTCTCCGATCTCTTTTACGACGGCATCGGAATGCTACTCGGTTGTGGAATGGCAACACTGATTTTTCTTCTCTACAAAAAACGAAAGACGGAATAGATCCGTCTTTCGTTTTTTGTTTTTAGTCGATGCTGTAACCACCTGTGAGGGTAATGACGCCGTCTGCCGTGTAAAAAAATCCGAAAGCAATAGCTTTCGGATTTTTTTGGTGGAGACATGGGGGCTCGAACCCAAGACCTCACGGATGTGAACCGTACGCTCTGACCAACTGAGCTATGCCTCCAAAGCACTCCTATCATACCACGAATCCTTCCATTTGTCAAGAGCAAAACGCAAAAAGGGGGTGTCTCAAATTGCAAAATTTGAGGCAGCCCCTTGTTTGATAAAGGGCTTGTCAGATTTAGAGGAAAATTCGTCGTTCTTCGGGACGTGAGGCGTACTTGGTACGTCGAGTCCCGAAAACGGCGAAAGAAAATGGCATTTAATATTTGGAGAAATTCGTCAGAATT
>JAZSGY010000077.1:0-51011 GCA_045532985.1 Eubacteriales bacterium
TCCTTATAGCCCTTCACGCTCTTTTCGATCAGAACCTGATGAACGGGCGAGAGCTTGAACGCGTTCACGCCGATCTCGAGCAGCTCTTCTTCATTCTCGGCGAAGCCGCCGCCGGTGCCGCCCAGCGTAAAGGCAGGGGGGAGAACGACGGGATAACCGATCCTCTTTGCCGCCGCCTTTGCCTCCTCCAGAGAATAGGTGATCTCCGAGGGAATGGTCGGCTCGCCGATCTCGATGCAAAGCTCCTTGAAAAGCTCGCGGTCCTCAGCCTGCTCAATGCTCGTGCTGCTCGTTCCGAGAAGCTCGACTTGGCATTCCTTGAGGATTCCCTTCTTATCCAGCTGCATCGCAAGGTTCAGACCCGTCTGACCGCCGCTACCGGGAATAATGGCGTTCGGTCTTTCGTAGCGAAGGATCTTCGCAATATATTCAAGCGTCAAAGGCTCCATATAAACCTTGTCAGCGATCGACGTATCCGTCATAATGGTCGCAGGGTTAGAGTTACAAAGCACGACCTCGTAGCCCTCCTCCTTCAGAGCAAGGCAAGCCTGTGTGCCCGCATAGTCAAACTCAGCGGCCTGACCGATCACGATAGGGCCTGAGCCGATGATCATGATCTTTTTTAAATCTTTTCTCTTTGCCATAAAAGCATCCTCCGCAATGTATATCAAAATTTTTATTAATCAAGTGAATAAACGCGCTTTCCGTTGTGAGAGGTCAGCACGCAGCGACCGTATACCTTCCATCCCGCAAAAGGCGTGCTCTTCCCCATCGAAAGAAAGTCGGAAGGTTCGACGGTATAGGGAGTCTCGATCTCGAAGACCGTGAAATCCTCACCCGCGGGGAGACCAAAACGGCGGCGCGGATTATCGGAAAGGAGCGCCGACAGCTTTTCGAGCGTAATGACACCCCGTCGCACAAGTTCGGTATAAAGGATCGGGAAGGCGGTCTCAAGACCGACGACCCCAAACGGACTGCCCGAAAGCCCCTTCGCCTTTTCCTCTGCGCTGTGGGGAGCGAGGTCGGTTGCGATCATATCGAACGATCCGTCGACGATTCCCTGAAGGAGTGCGTCGCGATCCGCACGCGCGCGAAGCGGCGGGTTCATCTTGAAGCGCCCGTCCTCTTGCAGATCATCCTCGCAAAGCACGAGATAGTGCGGCGCGGTCTCGCAGGTCACGTCAAGCCCCTCTGCCTTCGCACGGCGGATGAGGTCGACCGTTTCCTTTGTCGAAATATGACATACGTGGTACGCGCATCCCGTTTCCCTTACAAGCGCAAGATCACGCTCGACCTGCTTGTACTCGCTGGCACTGCAGATCCCGCGGTGACCGTGGGCTGCGGCGTAAGCACCGTCGTGAATATAGCCGCCGCGAAGCAGACTGTTGTCTTCGCAGTGTGCCACGAGCAGCTTTCCGAGCGCCTTTGCCTTTTTCATTGCCTGACGCATCATATCGTCATTCTGTACGCCGCGTCCGTCATCCGAAAAGGCGCAGACTCCGGCTGACATTGCATCCATATCGGACAGCTCCTTACCAAGCTGCCCCTTGGTGATCGCGCCGTAAGGATATACGTCGATGACGGCGTCGCGCCCGATCAGTGCCAGCTGCTCACCAAGCGATTCTGCCGAGTCGGGCACGGGCTTCAGATTCGGCATCGTGCAGACCGTAGTGTATCCGCCGCGTGCCGCCGCCCTGCTTCCGCTCGCGATCGTTTCTTTATATGAAAAGCCCGGCTCGCGAAAATGCACGTGCACATCGCAAAAACCGGGCAAAACGGCATATTGATCTGTAACAAAGGGCAAAAAGCCCGTGGAAGAAAGATGATGCAGAACCATTCCCTTGATCTCTTCGTAACAGATTGCGGTCAGTCCCTGCTTTTTCATCACGCTTCCCCCTTCTTTTCGCCTGCTTGCGGCGGCGCAAAACGCACGCATTCCGCACATTTGTCGCCGCCATAGTAAAGCTCGTAATTTTTTTAATATTATTTTAACATTAATATTAATATTTGTCAAGCATTTTTTCGACATCATTACGCCAAAAGATTGAGGTCTTTTTCGGTAAATTCGTAGCAATTGTTACAAAAACGGCAGGTCGTTGTCAAAACGCGGGGGTGTCCGTCCGCTTCCTCCTCGTCAAAGAGCCCTCGCAGCTCCTTTTCAGAGAGCTTTTTGAGTCCCTTTTTCATCCGTTCTCTGCTACAGGTACAGCGGTACTCAACCGTCAGCTCGTCAAACGGATCGTATTCGATTCCCTCCATCGCGAGCGACGCGATCGCTTCGGGTGTCATTCCCTTTTCAAACAGAGCGGAAACGTTTTTCAGCTTGTCGACGTTTTCCTCGATCTTCGATACCGTCGCATCCTCCGCAAACGGCAAAAGCTGGATCAGCACACCGCCTGCGGCGATGCAGTTGCCGTCAGTCCCGATCAGCACGCCGAGCGCACAAACCGTGGGGATCTGCTCGCTTTCCGCAAAATAACGCGTAATGTCCTCGGCGATCTCACCGCTCGTGATCTCGACCGTACCCGTCTGCGGCTGTGCGTTCTTATACTCCTTCGCCATATACAGAAAGCCCTGCCCGACGGCACATCCGACGTTCAGCTTTCCGTCCGTACGGCGCGGGGGATCGACCATCGGATTCTCAATGTATCCGCGTACGTTTCCCGCATAATCCGAAACGGCAAGCAAGCGCCCTGCAGGGCCGTCACCGTTGATCCCGACCGTGACGCTATCCTCCTTCTCCCCCATCATCGATCCAATCATTGAGGTGGCGGTCAGAAGTCGACCGAGCGCGGCGGATGCAGTCGGCATCGTATGATGGCATGCGATCATTCGGTTTACGATCGCGGTGGAATCAAGCACGAGAATGCGCGCCGAGCCGTCGTGCGTCATTGCACGGAACAGTATGGATTCTTTCATGTATTCGGATCTCCCTTCTTCTTAACCGCACGCGCCGCAATATAACAGCGTTCGTCGGCGTCCTTCAGTGTCTCTCCCTCAAAATTTCCGACCGCCTCAAGCAACTCAAAGCCGCATTCCGCGAGCAGCTTTTGAAGGCTTGCGATCGGATAGTAACGCTCTCTTTGCCAATCGTCCTCACGCGCGTAGGTGCCGTCGGGCAAGCGTCGAAAGAGGGTGATATAAAAATCGCAAAGCTTGCTTTTTTCGTTGTAATCGTTCTGCCAGGTGCAAAAGGAGTCCTCCTCGTCAAAAACGTAGGTCCTGTCACCGTACACCGCACGGAATTTATAAAGCGTGTTGACGTCAAACAAAAGCAGTCCGTCCGCCTCCAGATAGTTGAAGGCGAGGCGCAGCATTTTCTTGAGGTCGGCGGGCGTTTGCAGATGGTTGACTCCGTCAAGGCAACAGATCACGGCGTCGACCGTTCCGTAAAGCTCAAAGGCGGTCATATCCTGGCAAAGCCACAGGATCTCCCGCTCAAGCCTTTCTGCCGCCGCATTCTCACGCCCGCGTGCGAGCATCTCCTCAGAGAGATCCACACCGATCATATCGTATCCGCGGCGTGCAAGCGCGAGCGTCATTTTCCCCGTGCCACAGCCAAGATCAAGGATCGAGTTTGTTTTTCTTCTGCCGTATTTTTTGAATAGCTTTTCGATATAATCTGCCCACGGCTCATAGTCAATGTCACCGTTGAAGGCATCGTACACGGGGGCTAAAATATCATACATACTCATAACAGTCCCTCCTCTTCAAAGCGTCTTTTTACCTCCTCGGGGCAAAGCCTGTCCGCGGCAAATGCGGCGCGCAAAAGCGGCGGCGGTATTCTGTCGTCATACTTTTCGAAGATCGGTGCCTCCGATGCGGAAACGAGATCGTCAGCGCAAATTCCGTCGTACGCGATCTTGTCCGCGATACGCGACAGCAAAAGCGCACCGTCCTCCCGACGTGCCTTGAAGGTAATATAACAGCACCCTGCGCTTTCAACGTCGCTCACGCCGAGAAGATCGGCGTATCTTGTCAAAAAGCGTCTGAGCGTGCGGAAGGCACGCGTACCGAGCCACGGGAACAGACAGTAGGACATCCCGCCGATATGCACGAGCTTGCTTTCCGCCATTTTCGTATTCTTTGCCACCGCGCGCGCGTTTTCAAGTCGGTGCGCGGCATTCGGCTGAAGGTACGGATACTGCGTATCCGAAAAGAGGATCTCGCGCATTTTTTCAAGCAAGCGCGTGTGGATCTCTCCGCTGTCACCCGGCCAAGAGATCTCCATCTTACCCTCTACCGACTTCACGTAAATCAGGCGGCGTGCCACGTCGGTCTCAAGCACCTCCCACACGCGGCCTGCCAATGCGAATCTGTCGCCGACCGGTGGCGGTGTCGTGATCGTGCCGATCTCATCCGCCTCACAGCGAACCGTAAAATCCTCACTGTCCTTGAAAACGGCGTAAAACTTGTAGCTGTTGATCAGTCGCTCACCCGCAAGACCGACGATAAGCCCCTTCTCCTCCGTCATTTCAAGATACTGCGACTCGACCATCGAGATCAAAAGCGAACGATAGATCTCCTTATCGAGCGACGCAAGCGGCGGGAGCGATAAAACGCGCTCTGCAAGCTCCTTTACCTTCAGCTCACCGCTCGAGGCAACTATGCTGAGCGTCTGGTGAAATGCCAGACTCAGCGGCAGCTTCTTTTTGCGCGGCGGCTCGATAAAGCGCTCCTTCGTATACAGCTCGATCACGGCGATCCCACGCAAAAGCTCCCACGGGATCAGCTGTGGCAACGGTGCGTTCGGCAGGGGCGTTTCCTCACGGAAAAGCATCACCATCTCAGGCGGCGCACCGCGCCGTCCCGAACGACCGAGACGCTGTAAAAAGGAAGAAACGGTGGTCGGCGCGTCGATCTGTGCGACACGCTCGAGCCGCCCGATATCAATACCGAGCTCCATCGTCACGGTCGCGCAGGTTACCGAGCTTTCATCCTCTTCCTTCATTTTTCGCTCGGCTTCCTCACGCAAGGACGCCGAAAGATTGCCGTGATGGATGAGAAACACGTCCTTTTCGCGACGGCGACGCGCGATCTGACGGAGTGTTGCCGTCACGTACTCGGTTTCCTCACGCGAATTGGAAAAAACGAGCGCACGGTAGCCGCGTACCGCGTCGTAGAGATATTCGTATCCCGCGTCAAGCTCCGCGCGCGCATTCTCCCCGACGCTCGGCGTCAAAGAGACCTGCTCTGCATTTGGATTCTGGATATAAAAGTGAGCGAGTGCCAAGCGCCAAAGCAACTTTTGCTTTTCGGGGATCGGCGCGTCGGTTACGCGCGGACTCCCCGCGCCAAGCCATTTTGCGGCGCTTTCAAGCTCACCGATCGTTGCCGAAAGACCGATCCTGCGCGGAGAACGCCCGATCAGGCGTTCAAGGCGCGCCAAAAGGCAAATGACCTGATTGCCGCGGTCGGTCCCGATCATCGTGTGGATCTCGTCAAGGATCACGTAGGAAAGACCGCCAAACAGACGCGGAATATCGTTTGATCGGTTCATCAGCATGCTCTCAAGCGACTCCGGCGTGATCTGAAGGATCCCCGAGGGATCCTTCAAAAGCTTGCTTTTGTGCGAGGCACCGACGTCGCCGTGCCAATGATAGACCGATACGCCGCTGATATCAAGCAGCTCCTCCATACGCGAAAACTGATCGTTGATCAGGCTTTTCAGCGGTGCAATATAAAGCACCGATACGCCGTGGGCGGGCTGTGCCGATGCCGTGAGCTGCGCGAGGATCGGAAAAAAGACCGCCTCGGTCTTCCCCGATGCGGTTGCCGAGGAAAGCAACAGATTGTGATCGGTCTCAAGGATCGTTCTCGCCGCCTCCAGCTGTACGGGTCGCAAGGACGACCAGCCACGGGCGTAGATATAATCCTGTATAAAAGGGGGAAATTTAGCAAACAGCCTTTCAGCCTCGGTCATACCTACCTCCGTTTTTACCGTGGATCAGAATTCAAAATCCGAAAGATCGACGTCCTTTTTTGCGGGTACCTCGGGCGTCGCCTCTCGCGATGCCGCATCAGCCGCCATCAGACTGTCAAAGCTCTCGTTTGGATTGCTTTGTAAAATATTGAGAAGCATCAGAAAATCCCTGATGATTTCACGCGGGGTCACAAGCTCCTCTGCCCCTGCGCGTGCAAGCGCCGCCGAAAGGAAACGCTGCATTTCAGCACCGCCGACCCGTGGCTCGCTCGCGTTTTGCATGGCGTGCAGCTTCGTAATTCTCGCAAGCAGTGCAAGCAGCTCGTTGTCGGAAAGACGGCGCAGACGGATCACGGGCGAGGAAAGATCGGTATATCCCATCTCGTAAAAGCGTCCGTCGGTCAGTCTGCTACGCAATGCCTCGTAGCTGAAAAGTCCGCGACGCGTGTCCTCAAGAAATTGCGGCGTACCGCCGAAAAATACGCCAAGATACGGCGCACGTCCCTGCAATACGTCATTGAAGATCGACAAAAGCTTTTCATAGTTATTTTCGCGGGAAATGCGATTCGGAATCTTGTACAGATTGATGCATTCGTCGATATAAAGGATGAGTCCGCGATATCCAAGACGCACCGACAAAAGCGACCACAGCTTGATAAAATCGTACCAGTTTTCGTCGCCGATGACCGTACTAACCGAAAATCCGAGCGCGTTTTTCGCCTCGGTCTTTCCGGAAAACTCGCCGCGCAAATAGCGCAGACAAGCGCTCTTTTTATCGTTGTCATCAGCGATCGATGCAAGATAATACTCCGACAAAACACGGGCAAAATCGAAGCCGCCGACACCGCCCTCAAGCTCGGAGAGTGTTTGATAGATCTCCTTTTTCAGCTCGGACGGAAAGCGTTCGTCCTCCGGAAAAACACCGTTTGCCGCCAAATCTGAGCAAAGACGCGCGTAATGTCTTGACAAAACGACAGGCAGAGCCCCGCCGTCGGGCGACGCCTTCGACGCGAGATTGCGGATCAACTCGCGGTAGGTCGCAAGACCGCATCCGCTACCGCCGCAAAGACGGCGCTCAGGCGACAGATCGGCGTCTGCCGTCAAAAAATCGCGATCAAGCGCAAAGCCACGCACCAGCTGAAGCAAAAAGCTTTTACCGCTTCCGTATCTGCCGATGATAAAGCGGATCGCAGATCCACCCTCCTCCACCGAAGACAGATTGGAAAGAAGCGCCGCAACCTCCTCCTGGCGACCGATCGCGATGTAGGGCGCGCCCGCGCGCGGTACAACGCCCGCATTGAGAGAATTGATCAGGGTGTTCAGGATCCTTTTCGGTACTTTTACCTCATTCAGCTGATCCATTGCCTTATTTCCTCCTCATAGTCCTCTGTAATTGCGTAGCTCTCTCCGTCAAAAGTGAGAACCACGTCTCCGATATCCGATAAGAGCGAAAGCTCGTTGATACGCTCAAAAAGCGCCTCGGGCGAAAGCTCTGCTTTGCGTGCCGCGGCAATTGCCTCCGACGGCTTTCGCTGCAGCAGTAAGCCCAAAAATTCCTTTTCCTGCGGAGTCAAGACACCGCCGTCACGATCAGGGGCGGTTTCATCAACCTGAAATGCTTCGGCGTTTGGTTCGACGGACGACTCCTCGTCGGGGACCAATAGCTTCGTTACGTCCCAGGAATCCGATTCGATCCTCACAGCCTCGGCAAAATCCGTTACGCCCGACGGCGCATCGTAAAACGCCTCGTATGCAGGCGTCTCCTTTTGGGGAGTATTTTTCTTTTTCACGGGGTGCGACGCAAAATACGAATCGATCAAACGGCGCAGCTCCGACGGCAGACACGGCGGCACCGAAAGACGCGAACGCAAGGAAAGCTGCGCACGCAAGCAGTTTTCGGTATACTTCACCGCCGCCGTCACCGTCGCGCGGACTGTGCTCATATGCGAAAAGGCGTAGCCGCAAACGCTGAGAACGCACTTCGTCTCCCCCGCGCAAAGCGCACCGAGAAAGGCGGTATGCGTTGATATCACAGATGCGCTCTCGCCATAGCGGATGAGACCGCTGTCAAAAAGCTCGTGCAGCACGGGTGCCATGGCGTGCGGCAAATGCTCGTGAAACAGCTCGCTGTATTCCTCTGCATAGCGACTGCTTTGCCAATCGTATTCCGACAAGAGCGCCAGAAGTCCGAAGATCCCGCTGTCGGATAGCGTAGACGCTCCCCAAAGATAGAATTCCTTCAAGCTCGCATTTTCCAGCACGGTAGGCAAAAAGGAACGAAGCTCCTCGTGTGGACAGGGGACAGCGTGCACAAGGCAGTAATCAGCAAGCCACACCGCCATATACTTATTGATCTTCGGCATCTTCTGACGGTAGGCCGCCCAAATGCGCGCTAACAGCAAAGCGCCCCGTTCTGGTGCGATCACGTCGGGCAGATTGATGATCTCGTATACGTAAAGCCAAAAATAGCTGTAATCGCAAGGCAGATACTCCTGCCGTTCGGCACAGCTCCGCCACCACAGATAGTATTTCTTCTGTGCCTCATTCATCTGGCGGTATTGCGGCGCGTAGGAAAAGAAGGAAACGAAGGGTGACTCCTCCGCGGCAAGCTCCCGCCACGCGGCGGCATCCTGCCGAAAATCCGCGTAAAAGCCGTAGCGGTTTTCACGGCGGGCAACGGTAACCGACGTGATCAGGGAATTGTCGGTCGGCTGATAGGTGGTGCTGTTTTTCGTCTGCCCGATTTCAAGGGAAAGATCACACTCCTTCACCGTTATGGGTCCCTCCGCGCCGACGTTGGCTACGACCTCAACCATCTTCGGTCCTGCCGAAAAGGATGAAAGCGGCTTTTTTGTCTTTTTGGGCATCAGCGAACCAATGTCCCAAAACGCATCGAGATCGTCAAATCCGTATGCCATACAGCCGTTTCACCCCTTTCAAAAACAACAAACATTCTTAGCATATTATTATATCATACAAGCCCTGCCTTGTCAATCACTCGGGAAGCAAAAAATCCGCGATTTTCATCGCGGATTTTCAAATTAAAGATCAAGCGCTATGAGATCCTCAAAGGTCTCGCGCCGTACACCGAGCCTGTCCTCTCCCTTTTCAAGAAGCACAAGCGGCGGTCTTGGAAGTCGGTTGTAATTGGATGCCATCGAATAGTTGTAAGCACCCGTAACCAAAACGGCGAGCAGGTCGCCGCGCTCGGGTCTTACGAGGCTGACGTCCTCCTGGATCAGATCGCCGCTCTCACAGCAACGGCCTGCGATCGTTGCAACGAAATTCGGTGCTTCGTTCGCTTTGTTGGCGATCAGTGCCGAATACTCGGACTGATAGAGGGCATAGCGCGGATTGTCGGGCATACCGCCGTCGACGGATACGTAGCTCTTATATCCCGTAATGGTCTTGACGCTTCCCACCTCGTAGAGCGTTACGCCTGCATCGGCAACGATACTGCGTCCCGGTTCCATCAGGATCTCGGGCATTTTCAGGGAAAACTCCGCACAACGCGCGCGGATATGCTCGGCGATGAGTCGGATGTTTTCGGCATAATCAATCACGGGATGTCCCTCTACGTAACGCACGCCGAAGCCGCCGCCGAGATTGACGGTCTCGGCCTCAAAGCCAAAGCGATCGCGCATCTGTGCCGAGAAGGCGAGCATAATATCAGCCGCATCGCAGAAGGGAGTGCATTCAAAGATCTGCGAGCCGATGTGGCAGTGATAGCCGCACAGAATGACGTTTTCCGCGTCAAGCGCGGCTTTTACGATCTCTGCCGCCTGTCCCGTTTCGATCGCGCTTCCGAACTTGGAATCGACCTTTCCCGTCGAGATCTTTTCCTGCGTGTGCGGGTCGATTCCCGGAGTCAGGCGCAGAAGGATCCTCTGGCTGATCTTTTTCTCTGCCGCGTAGCTGTTGATCTTGGCAAGCTCCTCGAGGTTGTCCACGATGAAATAGCCAACGCCGCTGTCAATCGCAAGCTCGATATCCGCATCGGTCTTATTATTTCCGTGGAAATACGCACGCTCAAGCGGAAAGCCTGCAGCGCGTGCGGTATAAAGCTCACCCGGTGAGACGAGGTCGGTACGCATTCCCTCCTCTGCCGCGATGCGGTAGATCCCCTTGAATGAGAGTGCCTTGCTGGCAAGCAGAGGCCCTGACGTGCCGCCAAAATATTTTTGCATTGCCTCCATATAAGTACGGCAATTTGCACGCACGCGATCTACGTCAAGCAGATAGAGCGGCGTGCCGTACTTTTTGGCAAGCTCCACGGTATCAATATCGGCTAAGGTCAAGTGCCCCTTTTCATTGATACCCAAATTATTATGCAACATAAAAAACCGCCTTTAAGTCTTGGTTATTTTACCATGTCCTGCATAGAATAAAGCCCGGGGGTCTGCCCGACTAAGAATTCTGCCGCAACGACAGCCCCTTCCGCAAAGAGAGCGCGACTGTGCGCCTGATGCTTCAAGGTGATGGTCTCGGTATCCGTGCCGATGCGCACCTCATGCTCACCGACGACGTTGCCCATACGAACGGCGTGAATGCCGATCTCGTTCTTCTCCCGCTTATGCTGTCCGCCGCGCCCGTAAACGAAGGCGGCGTCCTCACGCACCTCGGAGAGCGTTTTGGCAAGCATCAGCGCCGTACCGCTGGGGGCATCCAGCTTGCGGTTGTGATGCGTCTCGATGATCTCGATATCGGCGTCGGGATAGATCGCCGCCGCGCGCTTTGCAAGATCGCAAAGGAGCGCAACGCCGAGTGACATATTGGCAGAGATAAATACGGGAACCTTGCAGGCGGCATCACGGATCGCCGCAAGCTCGCCGTTAGAGTGACCCGTGGTCGCGATCACTGCGGCAATGCCGCGCTTCGCCGCGAACTCGGCAAGCTCGGGGGCTGCCGCGTGATTTGAAAAATCAATGATCGCGTCCGCCGTCTCGGTAACGGCGTCGAGCGAATTCAGAATACCGTCCTCGTTTGCGAATTTATCAACGGCGGCGGCAAGCGTCGCGCCCCGATATCCATCACGCAGAAGGCGAACGAGCTCACGCCCCATGCGTCCGCACGCACCGTTTACGATCACCCTCATATTACACCTTCAATCCCTGCTCACGCATAGCGGAAAGCAGGTGCTCGTAATGATCGTCCTCCATCGGCGTCAGCGGCAGACGCAGATAATTCTTGCAATATCCCATTGCCGCCATTGCCGCCTTTACGGGAATCGGATTGACCTCGCAGAAGAGCGCGTCGATCAGCTTGTGATACTTGCACTGAAGCTCAGCCGCTCCTGCCGTATCACCGCGGAAGAAGCGCTCGCAGATCTCTACCGTCTCGCGCGGCAGAACGTTTGACAGAACCGAAATGACGCCAACACCGCCGAGGGCAAGAAGCGGCGTGATCTGGTCGTCGTTGCCCGAATAAAGATCGAGCTTCCCGCGTACGCGCGCAACCGTCTCTACGATCTTCGAAATGTTTCCGTTTGCTTCCTTGATACCAACGATATTCGGATGCTCGGCAAGCGCCTCGTAGGTCGCGGGCTCGATATTCACGCCCGTGCGCGAGGGAACGTTATAAAGGATGATCGGCTTCTCGCTGTAATCCGCAATCTCGGTGTACATCTTGTAAAGACCCTTTTGCGTTGCCTTATTGTAGTAGGGCGTTACGACCAGCATCGCGTCAGCCCCTGCCTCGTTTGCACAGTGCACGAGGTCAAGTGCGTATGCGGTGTCGTTCGAGCCCGTTCCCGCGATCACAGGAACGCGGTGATTGACGACCTTCGCCGCAAAGGCGATCGCGTCGCGATGCTCGTCGTCGCTGAGCGTCGATGCCTCACCCGTCGTACCGCAGATCACAAGACCGTTGATGCCCGAATCGATCTGCCAGTTGATCAGCCTTTCAAATTCATCGTAATTGATCCCGTTTTCGTCAAGCGGCGTGATCAGCGCCGTTGCAACACCCTTAAAAATCGTTTGCTTTTCCATAATAAGATCCTTTCTTTTCTCGGTAGGAATTTCGGAAAGAAAATAAAAACGCCACCTAACGGCGGCATAGAATTCCGATAAAAAGCCCATCCTGCGACAGACTTAAAATCAAGATAGCTCTCCGCAAAAAGCGACAGTCCGAGGGATCTTATTCCCTGAGACCAGCGCAGCCGCGCGCCCGCGCCTGCCTTCGGCACCTGCACCTTTCCTCCCGACAACGAGTGCGAATCTTACATCGGGGCTACTGATTGCACAATGCACCTCTACCGTTATTATTCACATCATAACATAAAAGAATGGGGTTGTCAAGATGTTTTTGTAAACCCGACACCCCATTTTTCACTTTTTTGATCTTTTTTCTCTTTTACAGATAATTTTTCGCTTTCAGCATTCCGACTAAGGCATCCTTCTCGTTTTTACAGCTGCCGTCAAGCACCGCATCAAACGCGATCTTCAAAAGCTCACCAAGCCGTTTGCCGGGCGGCACGCCAAGAGCGATCAGATCGCTTCCGCTGAGCGCCATTGCGCGCATCGAGAAGCACTCACCGTCCGCAACCACCTTACGGATGCAGGTCTCAAGCGCATCGATCTCGGACTGTCGGTAACGCCACTCCTCGCCCTGTGCAAGGTTGTCCGCGCGCTTGAGAAGGCAGAGATCGAAAAGATTCTCCTCCCCGAGCTTTGCAAGATATCGCCGCGCACTCTTTTCCTCCGCGGCGATTTGCACGTCGTGGTATTTCACCAGAGTCAGCACACGGTTTTTCGTCAGATTGTCGACCTTGAGACGCGAGAGGATCGCATCACAGAGTCTTTCGCTCTTTTCGGCGTGTCCGTAAAAATGCCCTTCGCCGCTTTCGTCCTGCGTAAAACAAAGGGGTTTACCAACGTCGTGCAAAAGCCCCGCCAGTCGTAAATACGGTTTTGGAGAAAGATTCTCCATCGCGATCAGCGAATGCGTCAGCACGTCGTGACAGTGATATTTGTTTTTCTGATCGAAGCCCTTCATTGGCAAAAGCTCGGGCAAAACGACGCCTAAAACGTCCGTATATTCCGAGACGATCTGCCGTGCAAAAGGACCGCAGATCAGCTTAAAGAATTCCTCACGAATACGCTCGGCGGATATCGAGTGCAAAAGTGTCGCCTTACGGCGGAGTGCCGCCGAGGTCGTCTTTTCGATCTCAAATCCAAGCACCGCGGCAAAGCGCAAGCCGCGTAAGATGCGGAGCGCATCCTCCTCAAAGCGGACGTCGGGATCCCCGACCGCACGGATCAGCCGCGCCTCGATATCAGCACAGCCGCCAAAGCTGTCGCGCAGGTTTCCGTCGACGTCCATCGCGATTGCGTTCATCGTAAAATCGCGCCGTGCGGCATCCTCACGCAGATTCCGCGTAAAGCTCACGCTCGTCGGGTGGCGATTGTCCTCGTACGCACCGTCGACGCGGTAGGTCGTGATCTCGATCGGCATAGAGTTAACGATCACGGTCAGGGTTCCGTGACGGATCCCCGTTTCGATCACCTTGTAATCGGAAAAGACCGCCATCATCTCCTCGGGGGTCGCGTCGGTCGTCAGATCAAAATCGTGCGGCCGCACGTGCATTAGGTGATCGCGTACACATCCGCCGATCAGATAGACCTCGTATCCTTCGCGCCGCAGAGTTTTCATAGCGATCCTGACGGAATCGGGTATTTGCATTTTATTCTGTTGCATTTTTTCACCCCCTGAACGCTTCTATTTTAGCATAAAGCACGCGCATTTGCAACAGAGGTTTTGAATTTATTCAAGCGGCAAATACGAAAAAACAGAATTTGCGTCCCCCGCCCCCATCACGATCACGGTGTCCCCCGACCGCGCCGTCTCAAGAAGCCAGGACACCGCATCGAAAGCGTCCTGTAACAACGGTGCACCAACGGCGGTCGCAAGTGCAAGATCTGCCCCCTCTGCTTCTTTTTCGCGCGCCGCAAAGATCGGCAAGAGCGCGACAGAATCCGCAAGAGAAAGCGCCGCGGCAAATTCCCTTTCAAAATACCGAGTGCGCGTATACGTATGCGACTGAAACAAACAAATAAGGCGTCTCCCCGTACGTATACGCGCCGCCGTCAAAGAGGCGCGGATCTCGCTCGGATGATGCGCGTAATCATCGAAAAACAGAATGCCGCGCATTCTGCCCTTGTATTCCATACGGCGTGACACGCCGCAAAATTCCGCAAGCGCCGCCACCGCTTCCTGCGGCGGTACGCCGACGGCGTCACAGGCGGCAATTGCTGCGAGCGCATTTTGCAGATTGTGTCTTCCGTTTTGCGACAGACGTCCGTCCGCGATTTGCTCTCCCCTTCGATACAAGGTAAAACAGAGCCCGTTTGGCGTCTCCACAACGTCCTTTGCAAAATAATCGGCATTTTGATCTCGATCACCGAAGGAAAGCCTTTTTCCCTTGACGATGCTTTTCAGCCCCTCGTCTTCCCCATTATAGACGCAAAGCTCCGCTCTTCCCGCATAGCGTGCGAAGGAATCGGATAACTGCGCTTTGCTTTTAAAATAATCCGTGTGGTCAAGCTCCATATTTAAGGAAAGCGCCACCGTCGGCTCAAGTGCAAGAAAAGCATCCCTGTATTCACACGCCTCAACGACGGCGATACTACCGTTTCCAAAATGCGCAGGGCCGCCGAACGCCGTCATTTCCGCACCGCATATCACCAACGGAGAAAGCCCCTGCCGATATAGGATCTCACCGATCATTGCGGTCGTCGTGCTTTTTCCGTGCGTTCCCGCCACCGTGATCCGCGTGCGATACGGCTTCATCAGCCAGGCAAGGTAATTGGCACGCGAAAAAAGCGGAATGCCGCGCTCCTTTGCCGCTGTGTATTCGGGATTATCCTCACCGATGGCAACCGTAAAAACGATCACGTCCGCCCCATTGATATTCTCTGCTCGGTGCTCCGAAAAGACCCGCTCGCAAAACGCAAAGGAAGCCCTTATATGATCCGATCCAAAGACGGAATATCCAAGTCTTTCCGTACACTCGGCAAGCACGCGCATCGAAATGCCGCCGATCCCTATGAAGAAAACGCGCCTTGCCGTTTTCATGACCGCATCGATTTCGTCCGTAGGATAAAAAGTATGTTCGATCGCCATCGCCTTGCGAAGCCTCCCCCAAGCTTTTTTATAAAAATATCAAAAACCCTCTGCAAATATTCCACAAGTGCTGAATAAAAGCCCTCCGAAGCAGTGATAATACTGTCAACGATCTCAAATCCAACACGAACACAGAAAGGACGCAAGGCTTATGAAAATCACAGACATCAAGATCCGTAAATTTTTCGAGGAAGGACCGATGAAGGCAATCGTATCGGTCACCATTGACGATGCGCTTGCCGTACACGATATCAAGGTCATCTACGCAAGAGACCGCTACTTCATCGTGATGCCCTCGCGCAAAAATCCGGACGGAACATACCGTGATATCGTTCATCCCATCAATGCAAGCTTCCGTGCGGAGCTGGAGAGCGCAGTCATCGACGCGTACAACGTACAGCTCGTCGCGATCGAGGAGGATGCAGAGCATCTCTCCGCCACAGCAATGATCTGAGAAAGGAAAAGGAATCGGCACGCCGATTCCTTTTTATTAAGATGAGAATTCTGATGGTTACCTCCTCGCTCGAGCCGGGCGGTGCGGAAACGCATATTTTCGAGCTTTCGCGGGCGCTTTTGAAAATGGGGCACAGCGTAAGCGTCTTATCGGGTGGCGGCGCACTCGTTCGGGAGTTCGCCGCGGCAGGGATCCAAACGCATATTTTACCGCTTGCACACAAGACGCCCGCGGCGATCCTTCGCTCGCTTTTCGGCATTCGCCGCATTCTGCGTCACGGTGACTACGACATCGTACACGCACACGCAAGGCTCCCTGCGTTTTACCTCTCTTTTTTTCGTAAAATCCCCCTCTTTGTCACGACCGCACACTGGGTATTCCGCACCGATTTTTTATATCGCCGACTTTCACGCTGGGGACAAAAAACGCTCGCCGTCAGCCCCGATATTGCAGAATATCTTCGGCAGAATTATCGTCTCCCAAAGGGGCGGATCCATTTGACAATAAACGGGATCGACACCGACCGTTTTGACCAAACGAAAACTTCTGCCCAAAAAGATCCAGTCATTTTGAACGTTTCAAGACTGGATTCGGGAAGATCGGAGGCGGCGGGGAGATTGATCGAAATTGCCCCGCGGCTCGCTCTGCGCTATCCGCGCATCAGGATTTTGATCGTTGGCGGCGGCAACGAGGAGGGAATGCTCCGCACACGCGCCGACGCGGTCAACGCGCAGCTTGGAAGGAGTGTCGTCAGCTTGACGGGTGCCGTCGTAGATCCGCTACCCTATTTACGAAGTGCAACGCTATTCGTGGGGGTATCGCGTGCCGCACTGGAGGCGATGTCCTGCAGTCTTCCCGTCATTCTTTGCGGGGACGAGGGCTACCGCTCGATCTTCACCCCAAGCGATGACGCGGCAGTTAAAACGAACTTTTGTTGCCGTACGTCGAATGCGCCCGACAACGAGCAACTGCTTGAGGATATTTGCACGCTTCTTGAGGACGCGCCGCTTCGTCAAAAGCTCGGTGAGGATAACCGCCGCTATATTCATGAACGCTTCAAATCCGAAAGAATGGCAAAGGATGCGATTTCAGTCTACACCTCTCTCCCCCACAAAAAAGGCGGCGAACGCATTTTGCTCGCGGGCTTTTACGGCGGTGGAAATCTTGGGGATGAGGCGATGCTTTCGGGCATCCTTCAAATGCTGGCAGACACCGCCGAGCGCGTGACCGTCCTCTCACGCACCCCGCGTAAAACGCGTAAGAACTACGGCATTTTTGCCGTGGGGCGACTCGCCTTTCTTCTTATGCTTTGTTTTGGAAAATACGACCGTCTGATCCTTGGCGGCGGCAACCTTTTGCAGGATACTACAAGCGGTCGATCTCTCTTTTTCTATCTTCTTTTGCTACGGATCGCACGGTACCGTGGGCGGCGCTTCACACTTTATGGCGGGATCGGTCCGCTCTCGCCGAAGGGAGAGCGGAGAGTCATTTCTCTGCTCTCCGCGGCAGACCGCATTTATCTGCGCACGGAGCGTGACCGTTCCTACGTTAAAAGGCTTCTTCCTATCGCATCCACCGATCTGCTCCCCGACCCCGCTCTGCTCCTGACGCCGCCGAAGCGAGGGGGCGATCGCTGCGCTTTGATCGTGCCTAAAAAAGAAACCGAGGTCAGCGCCACGCTCATCGCTTTTCTTCGAGAGCTTCGGCTCACGCCGATCCTTCTTGCAATGTCGAAGGACGATGTCAAAAGCGTCAGAGCCCTTGCAAGGATGCTACAAATACAGGCGTGCTATCCATCCTCGGTCGAAAAGCTGCAGACTCTGCTTTCAAGTGCCCGACTCGTCGTCAGTGCGCGCTTACACGCGGCGATCCTTGCGCTGGGCTGTGGAACCCCTACCGTCCTTTTGTCCGACAACGGAAAATGTGATGCGATGGCAGAGCTTGTCGCTTCCGTAAGCGAGCATCCGCCGATCGTCAGCGCTCCGCCCGATCGGCTTGAAGATGCGATCGCACGGATTCTATCACAAGAAAACACCGCGAAAGAGGTGCGGCAGAGGCTTCTGCAAGTAATCAAAAAAGCCCAACTGTAAGGTTGAGCTTTTTTCTTTTATTCTGCCTTCAGGGGGCGGTTCATGATCTCGCGGATCATCTGACTCGGCTCCGCATCCTCGAACAGAATGCGGTAAACGCTGTCGACGATTGGCATTTCGATCCCGTTGCTCGCGGCATCCTCATGGACCGACTTGCAGCTGTTGATCCCCTCAACGGTATGCGTGTTTTCCTTCAACACTGCGGAGGAGTTTGCGCGTCCCACCGAAAGTCCCGCCTGATAGTTACGCGAATGCGGACTGAAGCAGGTAACGATCAGGTCGCCGACACCCGTCAGACCAAAGAAGGTCTCACGCCGTCCGCCCTTGTACACGCCGTAGCGAACCATTTCGCAAAGACCGCGCGTGATGAGTGCCGCCTTCGCGTTATCACCGTAGCCCTGCCCTTCAAGAATACCCGAAGCGATCGCAATGACGTTTTTGATCGCAACACCGTACTCCGCACCGATCTCATCGGTTGAAACGTAGACACGCAGATAAGCGTTCGAGAATAAGGTCTGCACCTTTTTCGCGACCGTCTCCTCTAAGGAGACCGCACAGACAGAGGTCAGCTTTCTTAAGATAACCTCCTCCGCATGGCTCGGACCAATGATCGAAGCAAATCCGCCGTAGGACGTATCGCCAAGTGCCGCGCGCACCGCATCGCTGATCCTGCGATTCGTCTCACGCTCGAAGCCCTTGCTGGCGTTCACGATCACGGTATCGGGACGGATATACGGCAAAACCGACCGCATCACGCTCGGCACCGCTTGCGTCGGTACTGCGATCACAAACAGGTCGCCGTACGAAGCAAGATCCGTGAGGCAATCGGTAGCGTGCAAAAGCGGCGTTACGGGTGAATCGGCAAAAAACTGCGTGTTTTTATGTCTGAGATTGATATCGTCGATCTGTGCGCGGACGTTTCCGTAGACCAGCACGTCGTGCCCGTTGTCGCAAAGCACCTGACCGAGCGCCGTTCCCCAGCTTCCGCTGCCAAGAATTCCTATTTTCATATTCTCTCCTTACTTTTCAACGTCGAATTTGAGAATGATCTCCGTGCGCGTCGCGGAAAGCTGCGTCAGCTTCACTCCTGCCGCCTTCAGCATTCTCTTGGACGCGATATTCATAGGAGTTCCGTCGTATTTGTCGGAAAGATACACAACCTCGCGGATCCCCGCCTGAATGATCGCCTTTGCGCACTCGTTGCAGGGAAAAAGCCCGACGTAGATGCGTGCGCCTGCCGTCGTCTTTCCGCGCGTATTCAGAATCGCGTTCAGCTCCGCGTGCACGACGTACGGATATTTTGTATCCTCGCCTTCACGCGCCCAGGGGAACGCATCGTCAGAGCAACCCGCGGGAAATCCGTTGTAGCCGATCGACAGAATGCGGTTGTCGCCGTCAACGATACAAGCTCCGACCTGTGTATTGGGATCCTTACTGCGCTGTGCCGCAAGCAAGGATACCCCCATAAAATACTCGTCCCAAGAAATATACTCTTTTCTTTTCATAAAACAGCCCTCGATCATTCGTAATGACTTTTCATTAAAAGATATTATACCACAGATTCTTCTCTCTGTCAAGTTGCTTGTTTTTTCGTGATCGCAAACAGCTTTCAACCTTCCCGTCAACCAGCTGACCCGATTCGATGGCGCCGTTGCCGCGGGAGGCGCCCATGCGCGCCTTCTGCACCGCTACCTCTGCCTCTTGCTGAGTGTAGCCGCCCTGCTTGACGAGATAGTCGATCACACCCGCATACGCATCGAAAAATGCAATGCGCGCGCCGATCATCATCGTCTTCGCCTTGCCGCGGACGCCCTCACGATAACCCTTTTCCGCACCGACGCCCGTCGATTCAAGAGAGGATTCGAGAGCGGAGTCGAGGGAGTAGCGGGTACCGGAGTAGAGGTAGTCGTTGCTTTGGTCTCTGACCACACCTCTGCGATAATACTCCTTGATGTCGTAGAGGATCTCCTCGGTATCGATTGTTCCGTCGTATTCAAGAGAACCGATGGGCTTTCCGTTTACGTCAGTGAAGTCGACATAGAAGCGCCCCTTCTTCTTGGACTCGTAGATGAAACGAGCGATTGTGTTGTACTGACTTGTGGTAGGCTCGACGGATACGCCGAGGTCAATGCCGGGAGAGGTCGCCATAATACGCACGTTGCCCTCGTCCATAAACTGAAGCATCGCTTTGTTGCTGCTTTCGCCATCGTAGACCCTTCCGATCGCCCTGTGATCCAAGCCCTTCATACCGAAGTGCTTGTTCTTCTCACCACTGAAATTCAGCATCCTTCCGTTCGCTAACAGATAGCCTGCATCGGAGAAGTACGGAGTGTAGCCGAATTCATCTGCCGCTTTAGCGGTTCGGTCGGAGAGGCGGACGTCGAGGGAGTGCTTTGCCGAAGAATTTTCCAAAGAATTTTTTGAAAAAGTGTTGCTTTTTTCGGAAGAATCGGGTATACTATTATCAATGAACGGTGTATCATGCGTGACGGCCACTATACGACCTGATCCGACTTGATATTTTCCGTTCATTTTCTTTTTGTCGTACACGATTTCGTTATCTTCCAAATACTTCGAAAGATTGTCAGGCTCAAACATCGTTACGATGACGTTGTAGTATTCTCCCTTATATCCGTTCATGTATTGCTCGTGCTTGAAGTTTTTCTGATTACCTTCAACGCGACTTGCAAAATCAACAGATACAAGAACTTGCTTGTTGCGTTTGTCATAGAACGAAACGATTGCCGCATACCTTCCGTTTTTCTGAAGAACAATATAAGCGGGGGCGCCCATTTTTTTCAAAACTTGAATGATGTCGTCCGGTTCGAGACCGTGAGGGCGATGTTCGCCGCTCGGTTGCCCGTCGTCTTCTTCCATGTCCTGCGCCAAATGTTCGACCTCGCTTGCAAGTGGAAGATTCTCAACCTTTGTTTTTCCTTTGGAGTGCTCGTGTACGACGTCAATCAAAAATTGAGGCGTGCTTGTTCTCAACGGAATATAAGTGCCCGACTCGTATTCTCCGTTCTGCACATTCTCCAAAAGTGTTCTCACATCCTGTTCCGTGAGCGTTCTTGCATCAACAATTTGCCCATCAACAGGAAGGTCGTGTTTATTCTCAATCTCCTCAAACTCGCTGAGCATCCGCAGTGCCTCTGAGGCGTATGCGTCCTCGTAGGTATAGCGTCCGATGCCCTCAATGAACATCCTTTCAAGACGGCGTGCGTCGCGGTAGACGGGATTCTTGACGTTCTTGATATCCGCCATCAGATCGCTGAGGAATCCGATCGAGCGCAGAAAGAAGCCCCTTTGCGAGCGCGCGAAGCGTTTGACGAAGCGAATATCGTTCAGCTTCTCGGCAAGCAGGTCGCCGATGCCCTCCTCGGTCTTCAGCTCGTCCGAGATCTCCTTGCCCGTATGCTGCTTGTACCGCGTGGCGTAGTCATCCTCGTAGCCCTTGACGATCTCGCTGCCCTTCAGGTCGGAGACGATCTTCTGTCCCGCATCGGTTTTGTACAGCTCGTGCCACAGCTCGTGGATCAGCGCGTGGTTTGCGTCGGAGGAGCGTACCAGCATCAGGCGGCGGCCGTTGCCGCTTTGAAAGTGCAGTCCCTTGTTCTTGTAATTGCCGAATTCGATCCGCAGACCGAAGCGGCGCTCCATCAGCGTAGCGGCGTATTGGATCGAATCCTTGTCCACGCCCTTCGCCGAGCGGACCATATCCAAGATATTCTTGCGCGTCTCGTAGGGCAACAGGTCAAAATTCTTCGGGCGGCGCATCAGCTTACGCGCGAATTCCTTTTCCGCCGCGGTGTAGTTGTCGCGGTATTCCTCCGCGGTCTCCTCCTCGATCGCTTCGTCGACGGTCGCTTCCTCGGTCGTTTCCTCGGTCACCGTCTCTGCGGTGTCCTCAACGTCCTCCGTGAGATCCTCGGAGAGATCTACGTCGTCGGTGCTTTCCTCAATCTCCGTGGGGGCTTTATTTTTTGCCTCTGTCGCGTTTTCCTTCGCGGGGGCATTCTCGTCCTCGTTGACTCTGAAGTCCTCGTCGGCGGCACGCTTTCTCTCTTGCAAATCGTTGTACTCTTTCATCTGCCGCAGCAGTTCCGTATCGCTCTCGGTAATTGCATCGAGGGCAGATTTGTCGCCGTTTGCCGCCGCCATCAGCCGTGACTTTTGGGTGTCGTCGAGGGAGTGCTTGGCTTTAATGGGATGACTGTTCGCTTTTAGATCGGTCTCATCTCCACTTGTAACAGGCGGTTTCTTGTCTTGTAGCTTCTCTGCTTTCTTTGCATCTTCTGCAAGCGCCTGCTGCTTTGCAGCTCTTTGTTCCTCGTTCAAAAAACCATCAGGAAGATATTTCAAAAAACTTTTGTCAATGGGGTTGATTTTTTGAAACAATTCTGCTATACTAATAATAGACGGGGGAGAGTCTTGTCGGGCAACGCCTTCTTTGGCGTCCTCTTGCTTAACGATCCCGTCTTTATTTATGCTCTCCAGCGCAATTGCGACGTGGAGAGTATTTTCTTTATCAAGAAATTCTTTGATTTCCAGCTTCACGGGAACAATGCTTTCGCCGTCTTCAAACGCGCTAACAAGCACATAAACATTTCCCAATGTGTCATCCTTTTTGTAGCCCTCGTCGTTTCTGTTGTGGACTTCAACTCCAACAGCATTTTCAACAACAGCGTCCAAACAAGTCAGCATTTTAGCAAGATACAAATAATTGTCTTTTTGCTTGCTTACACTTTCACGCATTCTCTCCCTCGAAAACGAAAACTCAAGCATCACATCTTTGTTCTGATAATCGTGGTATAGGGAAAATTCGTCGCCTATTTTTTTAAACAAGCGTACTTTGTCGCCGTATTTTGAGAATTGAATATCGGAATCCGATATTTTTAATTTTTTTGAGCCGAGGACAAGAGCGCATCGTTTGCTTTCGCCTTCAACACTATGTCCCTGTCTTTCAAAATCTCGTATCGTTCCGCATCCGTCATGTCGGCTGTGATTTTCGAAGTGTTCTCCACCGCATCATCAACCGACAGCTTCGCCTCCGCCTTCTCGGCAGGGGCTTTTTCCTTTTTCTCGGACTTCGGCTTTTCCTCGGTCTTTTCGGCAGATTTCTCATCCGACTTCACGTCAGCCGCTTTTTCCTTCGATTTTTCGGACTTCTTGTCCGCTTTTTCGTCGGTCTTTTTGTCAGCGGCTTTTTTCGTGGTCTTCTTCGTCTGCTTTTTGGTTGACTCTTTGGATTGATCAGCCGCAGATTCGGTTGACGATTTGGTTGCACTCTATACATATACAGCTCGCTTTTTTACGATTTTCACTTGCTTTTTTCTATAAAACAATGTATAATATTTAAGTTATTATAGAAATGCAAGCGGGAGGCGTGATGGATCACTATCTTTATATGGTGCTTTGTGACGATAACAGCATCTATACAGGCATCGCCGCCGACTACCTGCGCCGCATCGGCGAACACGCCACGCACGCGCCCTGCTGTGCCAAATATACGCGCAGTCGCAACGTCGTTTCCGTCGGGGCTGTCTGGCGGTGTGCGAGCAAGTCCGATGCGCTGAAATACGAGTATGCGGTCAAAACGCTCACGAGGTCTGAAAAGGAGCGCCTTCTTGCCGCGCCATCCTTGCTCGGCACTTCTCTTTTCGTGGGGTTGACGGAGGATGTCCCAACACCGCTTTCCCCTCCCACGCTCGAGGAGTGTATTGCCACCGTAAAAAAACACGAAAAAGTTTCAAAACCGTCTTGACAAACGTCATACGGCATGTTATACTTTACCGAGGTAAAGCGATAAAGCGATAAATTCGGAGGACCGAAATGAAAAAATATCATACGAAAGAGCTTGACGAGCTGTTTGAAGCGATCCTTGCGCTTGAAACGCGTGAGGAGTGCTATCTGTTTTTTGAGGACGTTTGCACCATCAAGGAGCTGCGCGATCTCTCCCAGCGGCTGAAAACCGCAAAAATGCTGGCAGACGGCGCAAACTATGCCGAGATCGGTAAGGTCACGGGAATGAGCACCGCAACGATCAGCCGTGTCAGCAAATGTTTAGAATACGGCGGCGGCGGTTACCGTACGATCATTGACCGTTTGAAGGAGCAGAATTAATGGAAGACAAACTTTTAAAGAACGAGGAAAGAGCGGTTTTTGCGCTTCGCTCTCTTTACCGTCAGTACGGATATCTTCCCTTCAAGATGAGCAAATTCGAGGAATACGATCTGTACGTACGCAATAAGGACTTTCTGATCAGCGACCGTATCATCACCTTCAACGACACCAACGGAAGACTGATGGCACTGAAGCCCGACGTTACGCTCTCCATCGTCAAAAACGGCGAGGATCTTTCGGGCGTCAAGCAGAAGGTCTACTACAACGAAAACGTTTACCGCGTTTCGGGAAGCACACACCAGTATAAGGAAATTATGCAGACGGGGCTTGAGTGCATCGGAGACATCGATGCCTACGATATCTTTGAGGTCGTCAGCCTTGCCGCAAGGAGCCTTCAGCTGATCTCCCCCGATTTCGTTCTCGATATTTCTCACCTCGGGCTTTTGAATTCTATTTTCAATCAGATCAACGCGTCCGATCTGTTTCGCCGCGAGGTATCGCAAGCACTTTCCGAAAAGAACAGCCACGATATTCTCCGTCTTTGCGAAAAGCACAGCGTATCGGATGACGTAAAGTCGACGCTGACCGAATTCGTCGGCATTTACGGAACGCAAGACACCGTCCTCGCACGCTTGAAGCCGCTTTGTATCAACGAAGAAGCAAAGGCGGCGTACGCCGAGCTTGAAATGCTTGCCGCACTCCTCTCTGCTACCGACTACGCCGACCGTATCCGCTTCGACTTCTCGATCGTCAGCGACGGCAATTATTACAACGGCATCGTCTTCAAGGGCTTCCTCAACGGGATCTGCGAGGGTGTGCTTTCGGGCGGTCAGTACGATAATCTTCTACACCGCATGGGCAGACTCGCGGGGGCTGTCGGCTTTGCACTCTATCTTGATCTTCTTGAGGAGCTGAACCCCGTTAAAAACGAGTTTGACGTGGATACCCTGATCCTTTACGACGAGGGCACCGACCTTTCCGAGCTTGTCGGCAAATGCAAAAAGCTGACCGACGGCGGAAAATGCGTCAGCGCACAGAAGGCGATCCCGCCGAAGCTGCGCTATCGCGAGCTAATGGACATAAGACGAGGAAACGAATGATGATTAACATAGCATTACCGAAGGGCAGACTCGGTGAAAAGGTATACGCCATGTTTGAGGCGGCAGGCTACGAGTGCCCCTCAATCAAGGAAAGCAACCGCAAGCTGATCTTCGAAAACACCGAAAAGCAGGTGCGTTACTTCTGGGTCAAGCCCTCCGACGTTTCGATCTACGTCGAACGCGGGGCTGCCGACATCGGCGTTGCGGGCAAGGATATTCTACTCGAATACACGCCCGACGTTTACGAGCTTCTCGACCTTCATCTCGGTCGTTGCCGTATGGCGGTCGCGGCAAAGCGCGGCTTCCACGACGACGGTGAGCGCACCCTGAAGGTCGCCACGAAATTCACGAACATTGCCGCAGGGCACTATGCGTCGCGCGGACGAGAGATCGACATCATCAAGCTCAACGGCTCGATCGAGCTTGCGCCGATCCTCGGGCTTTCCGACGTGATCGTCGATATCGTCGAAACGGGCACGACGCTGAAGGAAAACGATCTTGACGTGATCGAGACCGTGGTTCCGATCAGCGCACGCCTGATCGTTAACAAGGCGAGCTTCAAATTCAAGACCGAAAAAATTGAGAGCATCGTACGCAGTATGAAGGAGCAAGTGAAAAACGATGATTAAAATCTATGCCTACGGCGAGGTTCCGAACAGCGAGATCTTCGCGCGGGAAAACATTGCATCAAACGTTGCCGATACCGTATCGGATATCATTGACAACGTCGTAAAAAACGGCGATCGCGCACTGCTTGCATACGCCGAAAAATTTGATAAAGCCACCCTCACCTCGCTTGAGGTAACGGGCGACGAGATCGACGAAGCATTCGCCGCGGTCGAGCCTGAATTTTTGCAGATCATTCGCGAAGCGGCAGACAATATCCGCGCCTTTCACGAAAAGCAGGTTAAAAACAGCTTTATCATCAGCGAAAAAGACGGTGTTATTATCGGGCAGAAGGTTATGCCGATCGAAAAGGTCGGACTTTACGTTCCCGGTGGCACCGCCGCATATCCTTCGACCGTTCTGATGGACAGTATCCCCGCAAAGATCGCGGGGTGCCGTGAGATCGTAATGGTCACGCCGCCGCAGGCAAACGGGAAAATAAACCCCGTGATCCTCGCCGACGCAAAGATCGCGGGGATCGACCGCATCTTTAAGGTCGGCGGTGCAGGTGCAATTGCCGCACTTGCCTACGGCACCGAGAGCATTCCGAAGGTCGACAAGATCGTCGGCCCGGGTAACGCCTTCGTTGCCGAAGCAAAAAAGCAGGTTTTCGGCAGAGTCTCGATCGATATGATCGCGGGCCCCAGCGAGATCCTCGTGGTTGCGGATTCTACCTGCAACCCCCGTTTCGTTGCCGCGGATCTTTTGTCGCAGGCGGAGCATGACAGAATGGCAAGCGCCGTTCTCGTTACCGACAGCCGCTCCTTTGCGGATGCCGTCAGTGAAGAACTGGAGCGTCAGATCCCCGCACTCCCTCGCGCCGACATCGCGCGCGAATCGATCGACAAAAACGGCAAGATCATCGTAGCGGAAAACGACCTGATGCTCGCGATCGACATTGCCAACGAGATCGCACCCGAGCATCTCGAGCTGTGCGTGGACAATCCCTTCGATTATCTTGACAAGATCAAGCATGCGGGCTCGATCTTTATGGGCAAATACTGTCCCGAATCGCTCGGCGATTATTTTGCGGGGCCGAACCACACGCTTCCCACCAGCGGTACCGCTCGCTTCTCCTCTCCACTTTCGGTTGACGATTTCGTCAAGAAATCGCAGTACACCTACTACACGGAGACCGCCCTCAAAAAGGTTGCCGACAAGATCGCCTATTTTGCAGATAAGGAAGGCTTGCACGCACATGCAAAGAGCGCGACCGTCCGTTTCGAGGAGTAAAAGATGAGCAGATTTTTCAGCCAAGCATATGCGAGCCTCACGCCCTACACACCGGGGGAGCAGCCGAGAGATATGCAGTACATCAAATTGAATACGAACGAGTCACCCTTTCCGCCGTCCCCCGCCGTAGCGGCGGCTGTAGCTGCGGAAGCATCGAAATTACAGCTCTACTCCGATCCCGAGTGTGCGATGCTCATCAAAAAAATGGCAGAGCTTTACGGTGTCGGCGAGGATCAGATCCTGATGACCAACGGCTCGGACGAGATCTTAAATTTCGCTTTTATGGCGTTTTCGGATGAGGCGCGTCCGCTCGCATTCCCCGATATTACCTACGGCTTTTACTCGGTTTTTGCAGAGCTGCATCACATTCCCTATACGCAGATCCCCCTGAAGGAGGATCTGTCGATCTGTGCTGACGACTACGTTGGGATCAACAAGACCGTCGTCATTGCAAACCCGAACGCTCCGACGGGGCTCTGCCTTTCGCTTGAGGAGATCGAGCGGATCGTAGCATCCAACCCCGATAACGTCGTGATCGTTGACGAGGCGTACGTTGATTTCGGCGCTGAAAGCGCGATCTCTCTGATCCCGCGCTATGAGAATCTGTTGGTCACGCAGACCTTCTCGAAATCGCGCTCGATGGCGGGCGCAAGACTCGGCTTCGGCATTGGCAACAAAAAGCTGATCGCCGATCTGAATACCCTGAAGTATTCGACCAACCCCTATAACGTCAACCGTATGACGGCGGCGGCGGGAATCGCGGCTCTTTCGGAAAACAGCTACTATATGAACAACTGCAAGACCATTTGCGACAACCGCGCCTATGCAATGAAGGAGCTTGAAAAGCTCGGCTTTGAGATGCCCGCATCAAAAACGAACTTTATTTTTGCAAGATCGCCAAAGATCAGCGGCGAGGCTCTCTACCGCGCGTTAAAGGAGCGCGGGATCTTAGTGCGCCACTTCACCGCCGAGCGCATTTGTGAATACAACCGTATCACGGTCGGAACGCTTGAGCAAATGCAAGCCCTGATCAAAACCGTAAAGGAAATTCTGGAGGAACAAGTATGAGATCTGCAACGATCGCACGTAAAACCGCTGAAACCGATATTACCCTCACCCTGAATCTTGACGGTACGGGCGCATCCGACTGCAAGACGGGTTGCGGCTTTTTGGACCATATGCTGACGCTTTTTGCAAAGCACGCTCACTACGATCTTACTGTTTTTTGTGTCGGCGACACCTACGTTGATTACCACCACACGGTCGAGGATATCGGCATCTGCCTTGGCAAGGCGTTTTCCGAGGCGCTCGGAACCAAGTGCGGCATTCGCCGCTACGGGGATATCCTGCTCCCGATGGACGAGGCACTGATCCTCTCTGCCGTTGACGTCTCGGGACGCGGCGGCTTTTACAGCGCGCTCTCTATCCCTGCCGCAAAGGTCGGCGACTTTGATACCGAGCTTTGCCGTGAATTTTTTATTGCCTTTGCCAACAATGCGGGCGTAACGCTTCACATCCGCCAGCTTGCGGGCGAAAACTCGCACCACATTATCGAGGGTGCGTTTAAGGCGTTGGCGCGCAGTCTTGCTGCGGCAACCTCAATTCAGGAAAATTTTCAAAATGAAATCCCCTCTACTAAAGGAATGATCTGATGATAGCCATTATTGATTACGGTGTCGGCAACCTCTTTTCCCTCTGCTCCTCGCTGAAATTCATCGGTGCCGACGCCATCGTCACGAGCAAGGAGGAGGAGATCAGGGGGGCAGATAAAATTATTCTGCCCGGTGTCGGTGCCTTTGCCGATGCCGCAGAGAAGCTGCGTTCTATGCACCTCGACGTTCTTTTGCGAGAGGAGGCGGCAAGGGGCAAGCCTCTGCTCGGGATCTGTCTCGGTATGCAGCTGCTCTTTGAGCGTAGCTTTGAATACGGTGAACACCGAGGACTTGGACTCCTCAAGGGCTCAGTTGTCCCGATGGAGGGAGTGATCCCTGCCGAATTGAAGATCCCGCACATCGGCTGGAACGCCCTTCGCTTTACACGACAGCATCCACTTTTCCGTTATATCAAGGAGGAGGATTGCGTTTATTTCGTGCATTCTTATTTTGCGACCGACTGTGACGACAGCGTGATCGCTACCGCCGAATACGGCAAGGAGCTGACCGCCGCCGTTGCCCTTGGAAACGTGATGGGATGCCAATTTCACCCCGAAAAAAGCGGCACCGTCGGACTCAACATCCTCAAAGCCTTTTGTGAAACGGAGAACGCACAATGATTCTTTTCCCTGCCATTGATCTATATGAAAAAAAAGCAGTCCGTCTTTTCAAGGGCGACTACCGAAATATGACGGTATACAGCGAAAATCCCATTGAGATCGCCAAGGATTTTGAACGCAGCGGTGCGACCCATATCCACGTGGTCGATCTTGAGGGAGCGAAGGACGGCACGACGCCCAATCTTTCGGTCATCCAACAGATCACCGAGGGCACTTCGCTTTTTGTCGAGGTGGGGGGCGGCATCCGCAGTATGGAAACGCTTGCAACCTATTTTTCAATCGGCGTATCGCGCGCTATTCTCGGCACTGCTGCCGTCACCGACGAGGAATTTCTGAAGCAGGCCGTCAATACCTACGGCGAGAAGATCGCCGTTGGTGCAGACGTGAAGGACGGATACGTTGCCATCAAGGGGTGGCTCGAGACCTCTGCTTACACGCTTGAAGCATTTCTTGACAAAATGCAATCGATCGGCGTCAAGACGGTCATTTGCACCGACATTTCAAAGGATGGCGCCATGAGTGGCACGAATCTTTCGATGTATTCTATGCTTTCAAAAAAATACGAACTGGATCTCGTTGCCTCGGGTGGCATTACGACACTTGACGACCTCACTGCGCTTGCTGATATGGGCATTTACGGCGCGATCGTCGGCAAGGCTTACTATACGGGCAACATCAGAATTTCCGATGCGATCGAGGTGACGAAATGATTACGAAGCGCATTATTCCCTGCCTTGACGTGAAAAACGGCAGAGTTGTAAAGGGCGTCAACTTTGAGGGTCTTTCCGACGTCTCCTCTCCCGTTGATCTTGCGCGCTACTATTCCGAAAACGGTGCGGACGAGCTTGTTTTTTACGATATCACCGCATCCGCGGAGGGCCGCGCCCTCTTTACCGATATTCTGACCGAGGTCGCACGCACCATCTTTATTCCCCTGACCGTCGGCGGCGGCATCAACACGCTCGATGATTTTGACCGCGTTTTGAAGTGCGGTGCGGATAAGGTCAGCGTCAACTCGGGCGCTATTAAAAATCCCGACCTTGTGAGCGCCGCGGCACAAAAATACGGCAACCAATGCGTCGTTCTTTCCGCTGACGTCAAGCGCGTGGACGGCGTGTTCCGCGTTTTTGCCAAGGGCGGGCGCGAGAATACGGGAATGGAGGCCATTACCTGGATCAGGCGTTGTGTCGAAATGGGTGCGGGCGAGGTCGTCGTCAACTCGATCGACACCGACGGCGTCAAGGGCGGCTTTGATCTCGAAATGCTTTCGGCGGTCTGCTCTGCCGTTAACGTCCCCGTCATCGCCTCGGGCGGTGCGGGCTCACCGGAACACTTTTTGAACCTGTTTCAAAAGATCCCGACGATCGACGCGGGGCTTGCCGCATCCGTCTTTCATTTTGGCGAGATCAGGATCCCCGATCTGAAGAAAATGCTGCACGAAAACGATATTACTGTGAGGTTATAAGAATGCTGAATATTGAGGAACTGAAATTTGACGAAAAGGGCTTGATTCCCGCCGTGGTGGTGGACTCCATTACCAAAAAGGTGCTGACCGTTGCATATATGAACCGCGAAAGCCTGAAAATCTCGATGGAAAAGGGGCTGACCTGCTTTTACAGCCGCTCGCGCAACGAGCTTTGGCTGAAGGGAGAGACCAGCGGTAACTACCAGCATATCGTTTCGATCACCGCTGATTGCGACAACGACGCGCTCGTCGTCGTGGTTGAAAAGGACGGTCCTGCGTGCCATACGGGAACGGATTCCTGCTTCACGCACCCCGTCTATCAGAGTGAACAGCTTCACGAATTCTCCCTCGGCGACCTTTACGGATTGCTTGAGGGTAGAAAAAAGGATCTGCCTGAAGGCTCTTATACCACCTATCTTTTCCAAAAGGGTATTGACAAGATCCTGAAAAAGGTGGGTGAGGAATCGACCGAGGTCATCATCGCCGCCAAGGCGGATGACAAAAAGGAAACCGTCTACGAGCTAGCAGATCTTGCCTATCACGCGATGGTGCTGATGGTTGAAATGGGCATCAGTGTTGAGGACGTACATCGTGAGCTTGCCTCGCGTCATGTTATCGACCACAAGGTCAAGCAGGAGAAAATGACAAAATGATCTTTTCGGGCTATCACAACCACACGGTCTTCTGTGACGGAAATCATACAGCAGAGGAAATGGTTGAGGAAGCGATCCGCCTCGGCTGTCCCGAGCTTGGCTTTTCGGGTCACTGCTATACCCCGTTTGACAACACCTACTGTATGTCACAGGAGCGAACCGAGGAATATATCGAAACCGTTAAAAAGCTGAAGGAAAAATACGCCGCAAGAATCAAGATCCTGCTCGGCATTGAGCAGGATTACTATGCTCCGCTGCCGCCCGAGGGGCTTTACGACTATATGATCGGCTCGGTTCACTACGCAAAGAAAAACGGTGAGTACTATGAGATCGACCATTCCGAGGAGCTTTATCTCAAGCTGGTAAACGAGGTGTTTGACGGCGACTTCTTTGCGCTTGCCGAAAACTACTTTGCGGCAATTGCTGACGTTTACAACAAAACGAAATGTGATATCGTCGGTCATTTTGATCTCGTTTTGAAATACAACAGAGACAACCGTTTATTTGATTCTATGCATCCTCGCTACGTTGCCGCCTCCACGCGCGCATTTGACGCCTTGTGCAAAACCCCCGCGATCTTCGAGCTGAACACGGGCGCGATGGCACGCGGCACGCAAAGCGTTCCCTACCCCGCTTTCTGTTTTTTAAAGTCGCTGAAGGAGCAGAACAAGCCCGTTCTTCTCTCTGCCGACTGTCACGATAAGAGCAATCTGCTTTTCGCATTTTCGGAATATGCGGAGTGGGCAACGGTTCCCCGTCTTTCCGATTACTTAAACAAAAAGTGAGCGATTCTGTGAATCGCTCACTTTTTTATACTGTCGCAACCTTCAAAAGATTGGTTGAGCCCGCCGTGTTGACAGGAACGCCCGCGGTGATCACTACGCGGTCGCCCGCTTCCACCGCGTCGATCTGCTTCGCGCAATCGATCGAATGGCGAAAAAGGCTCTCCTCATCCTTCTGACTGATTGCCAACACGGGAAACACGCCCCAGGAAAGCGACAGCTGATGGAAGGTCTTTTCCTCGGGGGTCGATGCCACGATCAGCTCATGCGGACGGAATTTGGATACGCGGCGTGCCGTGCGTCCCGACTTGGTCACCGCAATGATCGCCTTCGCCCCGACGTCACGCGCCGTCGTGCATGCCGCATCGCAAATCGCGTTCGTCATATCGGACAGATCGTTTTCGTATTGGATGCCCGAATACGCGTTCATCTCGAACGCATCCTTTTCCGCTTGCATCGCGATCTTCGCCATAACGGCGACCGCACGCGCGGGGTGATCGCCCATCGCCGTCTCCCCGGAAAGCATGATCGCGGACGTGCCGTCAAATACGGCATTTGCCACGTCGGTGATCTCGGCACGCGTCGGCGTGCTGTTGTGGATCATCGACTCCAGCATCTGGGTCGCGGTAATGACCATTTTTCCCGACTGATAGCATTTTCTGATAAACTTTTTCTGAAGACCCGGGAGCTTTTCGTAATCGATCTCAACACCCATATCACCGCGCGCTACCATAATTCCGTCGGAGTGCTTCAGGATCTCGTCGAAATTCTGCACCCCTTCAAGATTTTCGATTTTTGCAATGATCTTGATGCGGTGACCGCCGTGATAGTCGAGAAATTTGCGCACGGCGATCACGTCAGCCTTTGAGCGAACGAAGGAAGCGGAAACGAAATCGATATCGCTTTCGACCCCGAACAAAAGATCCTCCATATCACTTTTACTCAAATACGGCATATCGAGATGCAGGTTCGGCAGGTTTACGCCCTTGTGATTGCTGATCACACCGCCGTCAAGCACCAGACACCGTACGTCGGTATCAGTCGTATCCTGAACCGAAAGGAGAATGTTTCCGTCATCTATTAAAATCCTCTGCCCGCGTTTAACCTGCCGCGGTAGCTCTTTGTAGGTGATCGAGACCTCTTGCTCGTTTCCAAGCACCTCACGCGCCGTTAAGGTGAAGCTGCTTCCCTTTTTCAGCCTGACCGATTTGTTTTCAAAGTTGCCGACACGGATCTCGGGACCCTTGGTATCCAGCATAAGTGCCGCGGGAACTCCCAACGAATCGCGCACCTTGCGGAACATCTCTATATTTTCCTTATGATATTCGTGCGTACCGTGCGAAAAATTCAGGCGCGCTACGTTCATACCGTTTTGCAGCATTTCAGAGAGCACCTTCTCATTCTGCGTAGCAGGCCCCAGCGTGCAAACGATCTTCGTACGTTTCATCATAACAATCTCCACTTTGTTTTCAACATTTTAGCCGTTCTTATTCTAATACATATTCTCTTTTTTTGGGTGAACGAATTATGAATTTAAACGGATTTTTGAGTTGCGGCGGTGACTGCTCCCGATCACCTTCCGCGTGCTTCGTGCAGGCGGCGTTGAACTGCCGTCCATCCTTTGTCATGGAGATCCCGACGTAACGTCCCTCCTTCAGCGCGTTTTGAAAATACGGCACTGTCGGGTCTGTCGGCAAATCGGTCGTTTCAATATCACGCATCACGTATTGGGCGTCGGTCACGAAGATCTGGCGAGGGAAATCGCGCGTTGGGATTGACAGAAGCGAAACATAGGAAAGCTCTCCGTCGAGTGCGCTCCAAAAGCACTCGGGACGTGCAACGCCCCCGTCCTTGTCGTAAAGGATCGGCACGTGTCGGTCGCATAGCTCCGTCGGCTCGGTTCCCCGTATAAAATAGCCAACCCGCGTGCGCTTTCCGCGCACGTCGTGCCCGCACGCCTCGCACGGTAGCTTTCCCGAGTCCTTGCAGTATTCCACGCGTAAAAGCGTGCGGGGCATTCGGAAGGTCTTTAGCTGCTCGTTTTCCGCGCTGAGCACGTCGTGATGCAGCTCCTTCATCACCTCATCCCAAATCGTAAGGTGACTTGGCGGCAAGGATGCCATAGAAGCATGATCGGGATATCCGCACCATATTCCGGCAACAAGATAAGGCGTATAACCGACGAACCATCGGTCGCGGTAGGAGCCTGAGGTACCCGTTTTTCCCGCTACGTCCACAAGATCCGTCAGCTTCAGCGTTTTTGCCGTTCCGTTTTCGGTCACGTCGCAGAGCATATCGGTCATCAGTGCCGCCGTTTCGCCGCTCCAGACGCGACGCGACTCTCTTGGATTTGAAAGTAAAAGCTCCCCGTTTGCCGCGTATACCGCCGCATAGCTTCGACACTCCTCGCGGATTCCGCCGTTGGCGAACGGAACGTATGCTGCCGTTATATCCCGTAGCGTCGTTCCGTTCGTCCACTGTCCGAGAGCAAGTGGGGATTCGGCAAGGTCGGTCACGAATTGACCGTTTTTGTCATATCCCTCACGCAACAGCGACAGCCCCAAGCGTTCACTCAGGGTGCGGTAGACGCGCTCCGCCCCCTGCATCCGATACAGCTCGACTGCCGTGGTGTTTTTTGACAGCCGTATTGCGTCGCGCACGGTGATAAGGCCGCTGTAAACGCGATTTGCATTCCGGGGCCATAAGCTACCGTTTGCCTTGAAATCAAGCGGTACGTCGTCAAATACGCTTGCCTCCGTGACCGTTTTGCTTTCGATCAAGGGTGCATAGATGGCAAGCGGCTTCGTCGTGGAGCCGGGCGGTCGCTTTACGTCAACGGCGTATGACAAAAGACGGTTTCCGCTTTTCGTCCCGACATTGCCGACGACGGCAAGCAAATTTCCGTTTTGTGGATCAACGACCGTCATTGCGTAGGTCGGTCTGCTTCCGTTTTTATCCTTTGGAAAATGAGAAACATCTGAGAAATAACGCTCAAGGCGCTTTTGCATATCCGCATCCATCAGCGTGTAGATGCGCAAGCCTCCGGAATAGACGAGCTTTGCGGCAGCTTCCTGTGTGTACCCCTTTTTTTCACAAAGATCGTTGATCACGTCACCAATCACGGCATCGGTGTACCAGCTGTTTACGCGCTTCCCGCTGCTTTCAGCTTGAACCTGAAGCACGGGCTCTGCCGATACGGCTTCTTTATGCTCATTTTCATCAATATAACCGTATTTAAGCATCGCGTCAAGGATCAGCTTTCGCCGCTTGGCATTGTTTTCGGGGTGCGTAACGGGATCGTAGCGTGCAGGCGAATTCGTGATCGCGGCAAGCGTTACGCATTCAAGGAGAGAAAGCTCTGATGCCTCCTTCTGAAAATAGGTGCGTGCCGCCGCGCCAACGCCGATACAGCTACGCGAAAGCGGAACGATATTCAGATACGCCTCTAGGATATCTTCCTTGCTATGCGTACGCTCGAGATGCAGTGCGCGCATGATCTCGCGGACCTTACGCGTGATACTGACCTCGCGCTCGCCACCGACGTTTTTGATCAGCTGTTGCGTGATGGTGGAGCCGCCGAAGCGTCGGTCAAATTTCAAAACAAAATTCAAGGATGCCTTTGCGGTACGCAACAGATCCACGCCCCGATGCTCGTAAAAGCGATGGTCCTCGATCGCCACGAAAGCATTGGAAAGATCGCTCGGGATTTCTTCAATCGGGACGAAGATGCAGTTTTCACTGCCGTACAGTGCCTCGTCCTTCAGCTCAACGGGAAGATAGGTGTCGCCCTTCGTATTTTCGTTGACGTAGATCCGAGTCGTGCGCGACTCCCCTGTTGCAAGAAAAAGCCGCTCGTCCATCGCATAATCGATACCCCGTTCGACACGTACAAGATATACCGTGACCGCAAGCGCCGAAAGCAAAAGGATACCCGCAAAAAACAGCAGGATTCGTCGCCATCTTCTCTTCTTTCCTTCTTTTTTCATCTATAAAAAAACCGGGCGGAAGCCGCCCGGCATTCTCCTCACTCTTAGTATAAACCAAGAGGGGAGCGTTCATAAAAAATTTAAGTGGTACATCTGTCAATAAAAGACACTTTTGAGATAAAGTCCGTCGGGCGGTGCCGTTCTGCCCGCCACCGTGCGATCCTTTGCCTCGATGATGCGCGGGATATCCGCAGGCTCAAGCTTGCCGAGGGCAACGTCGATCAAGGTGCCGATGATATTTCGCACCATATGATAAAGAAATCCGTCAGCACCAACGGTAACGGTCAGCAAGGCACCGTCGCGCGTTACGGTGCAAAGATCGACCGTGCGCACCGTGTCCTTAATATCGGATCCCTCTGCCATAAAGGAAGCAAAATCACGCCGCCCCGGGATCTGAGATGCCGCCTCTACCATTCGTTCAAACGCCGCGTCATCGATCGCACGCGGAAGCTGCCACGCACGGTTCTGCCAAAATGGGGAGGGAACGCGCTCGTTATAGATCAGATACTCGTATTCCTTACGCACGACCGAATAACGTGGATGAAAGGCATCGTCAACCGCACGCGCCTCATATAAAGAGAGGTCGGACGGCAAATGTGGCAAAACTGCAAGCGGCAATTTTTCGGGCGGGATCGGCAATTCACCGTCAAGATCAACGGTCACACAGAATTCCTTTGCGTGTACACCGCTATCGGTGCGACTGCATCCCGTAACCTTGCAGATGCGTCCGAATGCCGCGTTCACCGCGGCGTTCAGCGTTCCCTGTACGGTGCGCCCGTTCGGTTGCACCTGAAAGCCGCAAAAATCGGTTCCTACGTATCGTATTTTACAAAGGTATTTCATATACGTCCTAACACTTAAAAATAGTAAAGATCGGGCAAAAGGATCGGAATATAATGATTGAGAGCGAAAACCGATGCCCCGATCGCCAGAACGAAAAGCAGCATCAAAAGATCGCGAAGACGGTAAGTCAGCTTGACCATACGCGTTCTGCCGTCGCCGCCGCGATAGCATCGGCATTCCATTGCGGTTGCAAGATCCTCGGCGTGCTTGATCGACGAGACCAGAAGCGGTACCAGGATAGGGATCAATGCGCGCGCCCGCTTGATCAGTCCCCCGCTTGAAAAATCGGCTCCGCGTGCCTTTTGTGCGCTGATCACGCGATCGGTCTCCTCGATCAAGGTGGGAATGAAACGGAGCGCGATCGTGATCATCATCGCAAATTCATGCACGGGGATACGGATCTTCTTCAACGGAGACAAAAGGCTCTCGATTCCGTCAGTGAGTGCGATCGGCGTGGTGGTATAAGTCAAAAACAAGCCCGAGATCAAAATAAGCAAAACCACGCGCACCGCCATGATCACGGCACGCCAGATCCCCTCTGCATAAATTTTGATCACCCAGAATTCAAGGAGAGGAGTCCCCTGCCCCTTCGTCAAAAACAGATTGATCGCGGCAGTAAACAAAAGCAGTATCAGTACGGCTCTGATCCCCTTGAAGATCGTTCCAAACGGGATCCTTGACATTCCCACGAATACCGCCGTCAGAAGGATCATCAAAAGAAACGCGATCGGCGTTTTCGCGACGAACAGAATGACGATAAAGAAAAGCGATAAGAGAATTTTCGTACGGGGATCCAGTCGGTGCAAAAGCGATTGCCCCGGGAAATACTGACCGAAGGTTACGTCCTTTAACATTCGCTCGCCCCCTTTATGCAGGAAAGGATCGCGCGGCGCACGCCCTCAACCGTATAGAGATCGCCCGAAAGCGGAATGCCGCGACGGATCAGACCGTTGGCGATCTGTGCGATCTCGGGAATATTCAAGCCAACGCTCTGCAGCTCCTCCGAGCGCGCAAAAACCTCGCTGACGGTTCCCGTTGCATATATTCTGCCTTGATTCATCACTACGATATTGTCACAATAACGCGCCATATCCTCCATACTGTGACTCACAAGCAGGATCGTTGCGTTTTGTTTTTTCTGATAATCGCGCAGTCCGCCAAGGATCTCGGCGCGTCCGCGCGGATCAAGCCCTGCCGCAGGCTCATCCAGCACGAGGATCTCGGGACGCATAGCCAAAACGCCCGCGATCGCGACGCGGCGCTTCTGTCCGCCCGAAAGATCAAAGGGGGATTTATCCATCAGCTCGGGCTCAACACCTGCAAAGCGTGCCGCCTCCTCCACCCGTCTTTCGATCTCATCCTCATCAAGCCCCATATTGCGCGGTCCGAAGCCAATATCGGCCCTTACGGTTTCGTCAAAGAGCTGATATTCGGGATACTGCATCACAAGACCGATGCGGAAGCGGATCCGTGCAATCTTCTTCGGCTCCTTCCAAATGCTTTCGCCGCACAGAAGGACGTCACCGGCGGTGGGCTTTTCAAGACCGTTGAGCAGATGCGTCAGCGTCGATTTTCCCGAGCCGGTATGACCGATGATTCCCGTGATCTTCCCTTTTTCAAAGCCGACGCTGACAGAATCAAGTGCCAGCTCCTCAAAGGGAGTCCCCTGATTGTATGTATAGGAGACGTCGCGCAGCTCTAAGATATTCATACGGACGCCCCTCCATTTTTACTGTGTTTGTGTAGATACTCCGCGAGGCAATCGATGCATTCATCAGGACGGATCAGATCAGCAGGCAGCTCAAGTCCGTCGGCACGCAGGGCGTGCAGAAGCTCTGTCCCCTGCGGCACCTCCAGTCCTACCGAACGCAGCTCGTCCACGCGCGAGAACACCTCTTTCGGCGTTCCGTCCATATAGACCTTCCCGTCGTTAATGACGATCACGCGGCCAGCGCGTCCCGCCTCGTCCATATAGTGTGTGATATGCAAAACCGTGATATTCTCCTCACGGTTCATTTTTTCGATGGCAGACATTACCTCACTGCGTCCGCGCGGATCGAGCATTGCAGTCGATTCGTCAAAAACCATACAGGCAGGCTTCATCGCCAAAACGCCCGCGATCGCTATGCGTTGCTTTTGACCGCCCGACAAATGATGCGGTGCGTGATGCGCGAACTCGCGCATACCAACGGCATCCAGTGCCGTATCAACACGTCGGCGGATCTCCTCACGCGGCAAACCGAGATTTTCGGGTCCGAACGCCACGTCCTCCTCGACGATCGTTGCGACCAGCTGATTGTCGGGATTCTGAAAGATCATACCAACGCGCCGACGAACGTCAAAAACGGCATCCTCGTCCGAAAAATCGGGCGTGATCTCTTTTCCGTCCACGTAAAGCCGTCCGTCGCTCGGCGTCAAAATGACGTTCAACAGCTTCGCAAATGTGGATTTACCCGAACCGTTATGTCCGAGAACTGCAACGTATTCCCCCGAATCGACCGAAAGGCTGATGCGGTCAAGGGCAGGATGCTCCTTCGGTGCATCCTCCTCATAGCTAAAGGAAAGCTCCTCTGCACGAATAAATTCACTCATCTGTATACCTTCATACTTTTTCGTTCCAAGATCGTAAGGATGCGGCGCAAAAGATACCGAATATACCGATTGCGCATACGGCGACAAACGCTCGATTTATTTTTCATCAAACGTACAGCGCACGCTGCTTCCGCACGGCAGGCAAAGTCCGCTATCCTCCACGTAAAGTCCAAGCTCATCCGCAACGCTCTTTCCTCCGAAGCGGCGAACCAGCCGCAGATCGGTGATATACTTCATCGCGCCTGCCGAAAGCCCCGTCGTATAGGAATTCAAGAGAAAAAACAAAGGGCGGTCCGACAAAAGTCCTGCCGTCAGCTCTACGAAGGAATCGATCGACTCCTCGATCTTCCATACCTCACCCGTCGGTCCCCTGCCGTAGGACGGCGGATCCATAATGATCCCGTCGTATTTTGAGCCACGGCGCAATTCACGCTCAATGAATTTCTTGCAATCATCGACGATATAGCGGATCGGCGCATCAGAAAGCCCCGAAAGTGCCGCATTCTCCTTCGCCGCGGCAACCATTCCCTTCGCCGCATCCACGTGACAAACCGATGCACCCGCAGCGGCGGCAGCCACCGACGCACCGCCCGTGTAGGCAAAGAGATTGAGGACGCGGATCGGTCGTCCCGCATTGCGGATCAGCTCTGAGAACCAATCCCAATTCGCCGCCTGCTCGGGAAAAAGCCCGGTATGCTTAAAATTCATCGGCTTCACGCGGAAACGAAGATCACGGTAACGAACCGTCCAGGATTCCGGCAAGCGGTTCTCGCTCCACGCGCCGCCGCCACTTCTCGAACGCTTATAATAGGAATCCGCATGCTTCCAGAGCGGATTTTTCTTTTCGCTTTTCCAGATCGCCTGCGGATCGGGGCGAACAAGACTGTATTTGCCCCAAAGCTCCAGCTTTTCACCGTCGGAGGTGTCAAGCAGTCTGTAATCCTGCCATGCTTTACTTACCCACATCGTTGCATCCTCATTTGTAGAATTTCGATAATAAAGAGCCTGCGCTCTGTCCGTGACAAAGCGCGATCGCGATCGCGTCCGCCGTATCGTCGGGCTTTGGCGGCGACGGGAGCGACAGCAAGGAGGTCACCATCGAAATGACCTGCTTTTTTTCTGCCCGACCGTAGCCTACGACCGCTTGCTTGACCTGAAGCGGCGTGTATTCGGCGATCGGGATCCCGCGCTGCTGTGCCGAAAGCAGAATGACACCGCGCGCCTCCGCAACCGCGATCGCCGTCGTCTGGTTGGTATTGAAAAACAGCTCCTCGATCGCCAGCGCCTCGGGCTTATACTTATCATATATCCGCTGCATATCGTCGTAGATCGCGGAAAGACGGGAAGGAACCTCTGTATGTGCGGGTGTACGGATCGCACCGTACGCAACGGGATAAAAACGGCCGCGAACGGCTTCGATCACGCCCCAGCCAACGATCGCCAGCCCCGGGTCTATTCCAAGTATCCGCATATACGCTCCCTCCTTGACATTTTACGCCATTTTACATTATTAAATTATTATACCACTCTTTAAAGAAAAAAACAACAGTTTTTCATACATTTCATATCAAATCCGAAACTGCATATCAAAAGGCAGAGGACATTTTAAAAATATCCTCTGCCTTACCATCAAATTGCAAACTCTTCCTTGATCTTTTCAATTGTCGAGCCGATACCGGGATGCCACAGATACTCCTCGGTATAGACCGTCGCGGACTGCGGACGGGCTTCAACCGCCTTGTACGCCTCCCTTGCGGCACCGTAAGCCGCAATAGCGGCACGCATCCCCGCAACGTCGCGCTTTTTATACGCCACGTAAAGCTCCCAGATGTGCAAAACAACAGTGAACGTGCCGATCGCATAGTCGATACCCGTATCGACGTAATCAGCCGTCTTCGCATCGGGATAAACGATCGTTTGATTCAGTGCCTTGATCTTGTGCCAAAGCTCTACCGATTCTTCCTTTTCAAACAAAGCCGCATCACACAGCTCGTGCTCTGCCAGATAATCGAAGATCTCGTGCATCCACTCATAGGAAGCAAAGCGATCGTCACGCATCCAAAGATCGGTCGGCATAATTTTTTCGTCAAGCGTTCTGTCAAAATACTCGCAGTATCTTCCCTTCAGAATGGCACGCGCCGACAATAGGCAAAGCCGACGGAATTTTTTTGAATTCTCCTCATCAAGCCCCATGACCTCACGCGTGTAGGAGTAGAAGATCTCCTCCTCGCTTCTTAAAGGATTCTTTGCGTACGCCGCAATCACGTATGCGTTCAGCTCACACCAGAATTCGTTTTTGATATAGGGACCGTACCAACCGCCGCCACGCGTCCACGTGTATATACCGCAGATCAGCGGATGGTCTGCAATGTCGCGAAGCCCACGCGGATCTCGGTTCTCCTCGAATGCGTTGATGACTCCGTTCATCACGTAGTTCGGATACGCGCCCTTACCCTCATACTCACGCTGACACTGCACCTCGACGATCTGTCTGTGCTTACCAAGGGTCAGATTAGGATTGACCTGCACGCGACGCCAGAAATCAAGGGCGGTATGCTTGATCGAAAAGATCAGCTTCGGATGCGTCTCTATCGCATTCGTGATGTTCAGATAGTAATCGGTCGTTGCATGAAACTTATCGGGGTAAATATCCCACGTACGGAAAAAGAGATATTTACCGTGCCGCACGCAGATCTCCTCACGCAGAAAACGCAAAAGCTCTATAAAATCGCGTTTTTCCCCCTCCGGTGTCGAGTAAAGAACGGCGCCGTTGCCCGTATGATAAGGGGTATCGTGCAAATAGGTCTCCCCTACGCGCACGATCAAGCCGTCTACGTCATAGTTTTCAAACAGCTCGTCAAAAAGAACGCGGTGCAGCTCCTTCGTTTTCTCACGGTGCAGATCGATCTTTCCGTTTTCGTTCAGAATCTCATCCTTATACTCCTCTACCAGCTTTTTAGGCAAAACGAAAAGATCCACGTGATAATAGACCTTCAGCCCCTCTGCCTTCGCCTTCGCGATCTCGGTGCGAATACTGTTCTGCATATTCTTCATCCACGCCGCGGCGTCGGGCGTATCGAAAAAATTACCCAACGTCGAAAAATCAACGGCGGTATTGACGTGCTTGAATACCTGCGCATTGTAACCGAAGCTGCGAAGAACGGAGGGATCGAGAAATTTGCTTTCGAAGGGTGCTTCACCCGGATTGTGATGCACCATATCCATAATAAATTCCATAAAAATGACTCCTTAACTCTCTTTCATAATCAAGCAAAAAGTCCCGTAATTACGGGACTTCTTGCGGCACTGCTTATCTTGCGTTTCGTTTTTCAAGCAGATTGTGAATTCGCTGAGACTGATCGATCAGACCGCTCAGACTCTTATCGTGATTGAGCGTATCAATGATGTAAGCAACGTATTTGCACATATTGACCTCACTGTACCATTCACGCTGTAAAAGCTCGGGCATACGGTAGATCAAGTTGGTCGTGAAGATCTTGGTGAACAAACCTTCCTCGTACGCCTTATCCATATTCTCAAGCCCGTTGCAGAAAAGACCGAAGGTTGCGAATATGAAGATCCTGTTGGCACCCTTGCCCTTCAACTGCTGTGCGACGTCGATCACGGAATCGCCCGAGGAGATCATATCGTCAACGATAATAACGTCCATCCCCTTCAGATCGCGACCAAGATATTCGTGTGCCTCGATGGGGTTTTTGCCGTTGATGATCACGGAGTAATTGCGGCGCTTGTAGAACATACCGAGATCGATGCCAAGCATCGAAGAATAGTACATACACTTCGTCATACCGCCCTCATCGGGAGAAACGATCATAATGTTCTCTTTATTGAGAGAAAGATCGGGATAATCGCGAACGAGCGCCTTGATCATCTGATAGCTGGTGCGGAAGTTCTCGAAATCGTTCTTGGGAATTGCGTTCTGTACGCGGGGGTCGTGCGCGTCGAAGGTAATGAAGTTGGCAATGCCAAGATTCATCAGCTCCTCAAGCGCCATAGCGCAGTCAAGCGACTCACGCGAGGAGCGCTTGTGCTGACGCCCCTCGTACAGCATCGGCTGAATGATATTGATACGGCGGGCGCGACCGCCGATCGCACCGATGATACGCTTCAGATCCTGATAATGCTCATCGGGACTCATGGGAACGGTCTTTCCGTACATTTGATAAGTAACACCGTGATTGAACACGTCCGAAATAATGTATACGTCATTACCGCGTACCGAGTTGTGGATCAAACCCTTTGCCTCTCCGCTTCCGAAACGGGGGCAGGAAGCGCCGACGACGAACGTGCTGTCCGCTCCGAATCCGCGCCACTCCTTGATGTATCCGTCTACCTGCGCAACGAAATCCTCGCAACCGCGCATACCGATAATACTTAATTCGCCAAAAAGACTTTCCTTCATGATGTTACCTTCCTGTTTCTTGTGATCTCTATTTTATTTTTTGCCGTGGGAGGAAATCAACGGACGATTGCCTCGGTCTGGTGAATGCACTTGTTTTCCATTCCCTCGCCAAGCTTCGCGGGGGCTGCCCAACGGATCGCATTCTTGATGATCTGCTGAACGTAGGGGTTGTGCAAGGACTCGCAAAATTCGTGACCGGGGTGGAAATAGAAGATCTTTCCGAGACCGCGCGTAAAGGTGCATCCGCCACGGAAGATATTTCCGTCCTCATACCACGTACCGAAAATAAGGTCGTCCGGCTTCGGAATAAAGAAGGGCTCTGCATACAGCTCCTCAAAAAGCTCAAAGTGCTGAGGAATACCCGCCGCAATCGGGTGTGTAGGATTCAAATTCCATACGATCGTCTTCTGATCTCTGCCCCACGTGAGGTTACCCGTCGTACCGAGGATCGCGCGGAAGGGCTTAGAATGGTGTGCGGAGTGAATCGGCAAAAAGCCCATACCGTCGTTGTAGACGCGATTCTTCACACGCTCAACCAGCTCATCCTTCACCTCGGAGTGTGCCATATGCCCCCACCAAAGGAGAACGTCCGTATCGTTCAAAACGGAATCGGGCAAGCCCTGATCGGGATCGTCGAGCGTTACGATGCGAACCTCCATATCCTCACAGTCAGACAAAAAATCACGGATGCAAGCATGCATTCCACCGGGATAGATCTCAAGCACGCGCTCATGCGTTTTTTCATGACGGAACTCGTGCCAAATCGTTACCTTTATTGCCATAATAATGCTCCTTGTTCATAAATAATTTGAGTAGCAGAAACCTCAAAGTATTACTTAGGTTATTATATCAATTATGCGAACGGTTGTCAAGACAAAACCAACAATAAAAACAGATTTTCCCCTTTTTTCGTTCCGCACGTTTCCTTCTGATGCGCATATACTGAAAAAAACGAGAAAGGAGACGTCATGAATACAAGTATGCCCGAGCTCGGTCAACTGATCGTCAGCATCTTTTCGGCAGGGGGCGCATTTCCTCTTGAGGGAGCAACCGTCGTGATCACGGGAAACGATGAGGGCAACCGCGAGATCCGTCATTTGCGCATCTCGGATCTCAGCGGACGCACGGAGCCCGTTCTCCTACCCGCTCCGTCAGCCGCACTGTCACAGACTCCCGGCAACCGTCGCCCTTACGCAACCTATAACCTTGAAGTGAGCAAGGAGGGCTATTTCCCTTATTCCGTATCAGGTCTTCCCATTTTCAGCGGCATCACCTCGATCCAACCCGTCCCCCTGATCCCGCTTCCCTCGTACGATACCGAAAACGCCTATCCGCGTGACGTCAATTCGATCGCGGAAAGCGAACCGAACCTATAAGGAGGAGCTATGCCGGACAGCTTCGTCATCCCCGAAAGCATCACCGTTCATCTCGGTCCCCCCCGCAGTAACGCGGAAAACGTCACGCTTTCCTTTCCCGACTACATAAAAAACGTCGCGTCAAGCGAGATCTATCCCACCTGGCCCGAAGCGGCGATCCGCGCCAATATTTACGCCCAGATCTCCTTTGCGCTCAACCGCGTATTCACAGGCTTTTATCGGGCGCAGGGCTATGATTTTGACATCACGAATTCTACCGCAACCGATCAATCCTTCGTATACGGTCGCGATATTTTCGATAACGTTTCAAGGATCGTCGACGACATTTTCAACAGTTATCTGCGTCGCCCCGGAAGCATTGAGCCCCTCTTTGCCGCTTACTGTGACGGTGTAGAGGTCACCTGCGCGGGGCTTTCCCAATGGGGCAGCGTCGATCTCGCGAACGAGGGACGTACGCCCTACGAGATCCTGACCTATTATTACGGCGACAACCTTGAAATAGTCAACGATGCTCCCGTGGCGGATATTTCAAATCTTGTGCCCGAATTTCCCTTACGCGAGGGTAGCACGGGACGCGACGTTGCACAGCTGCAGGTCCGACTCAATCGTGTGGCAACGAACTACCCCGCCATTCCCAAGATCTATCCGCCCGACGCCATCTTTGGCCCCGAAACGACGGAGGCTGTTCGTGCATTTCAACGGATCTTCGATCTGACCGAGGACGGGATCGTCGGATCCGCGACCTGGTATCGACTGCAGTATATTTACAACGCCGTCAAACGGATCTCCGAGATCAACTCGGAGGGGATCACGCTTGACGAGACCACGCCGCAGTACGCGGGCGAGCTTTCACCCGGTGATAGCGGAATTACGGTCCGTACCCTACAATATTTTCTTGACTATGTTGCCGCCTTCGTCGCAACCGTACCGTCAGTCGCGGTTGACGGCGTTTACGGAAACGAAACGCAAGCTGCCGTATCTGCTTTCCAACAAACCTACGGACTTCCCGTTTCGGGAAACGTTAACGAACGCACCTGGGATCGGATCTATAACGTTTATCTCGGTCTTGTATCAAGCATCCCCGTCGTTTTCACAGAGGGAACGACTATCCCCTTCCCCGGGGTCATTTTGCGCCGCGGAAGCGAGGGGGACGCAGTCCGCGTCTTGCAGCAATACATCAACGAAATTGCCGCCGTCTTTCCCGAGATCCCGTCCCTTTCTGTCGATGGGGTGTTCGGCGCGGGCACGGAGGCATCCGTCGTTGCATTTCAGGAGACCTTTGGTCTTTCGGGAACACCGGGAGTGGTCGGTGCCGTTTTGTGGGATGCGATCGCAAGCGTTTACGAGGATCTTTACACGGGCAACCTGGCAAGTGAGGGACAGTATCCCGGTTATACCGTTTCATAAGGAGGAGATATGTACCGTATCGACAGAAAGCCCGAAACGATCAGAGAGATTCAAAGCTATCTGCGCGAGGTCTCTTATGCGTTAAACTTCACGCCGCACGTAGTCATCAACGGAATTTACGGCGATGCCACGCGCGCGGCGGTCGCCGCATTTCAACGCCTCTCTCGGCTTCCAACAAACGGCGACGTTGATCGACGGACATGGGAGGCTCTGTACGCCGCGTACCAAAATTCACTTCGCGACAAGGCTCTCCCCCTACTGATCTCACCAGATGCGCTCCCGATCTCACTCGGCTCACGCGGACCTGACGTCGGAATCGTAAAATCTGTGCTTTACGCGCTGAGTCCCTCTGCCGTCGAGCAAACACTTCCCGACCGTGCGCGCTTTACGCGCGCGGACGTGTACGCCGCACGCAATCTCGGTCGCCGTTACGGATTGCCCCCCTCGGGTGTTGTGGACGCGCCCCTTTGGGAGCATATGGCGGCAGAATACCGACATCAATCGAAATTTCCACGTTGAAACAAAAACGAAAAAACGAGATTTCATTAGAAAAAACGAGCTATTTCGGCGTAATCGCCTCTAATCGATTGCGCCCTTTTATTTTTGACTTTCTTTGACTTTGACTTTCTTTGACTTTTTGGATATAATAAGGGCGTAAAAAGAAAAAGGAGGCAAAAATGCTGATTTCCGATTCTATCGCAAAAATGATCGAGACGATGCTCGAGGAATGCGGCGGCACGCTCGACATCAAGCGCAACGATATGGCGGAGCGCTTAGGATGCGCGCCAAGTCAGATCAATTACGTCATTACCTCGCGTTTCACGCCGGAACGCGGATATATCATTGAAAGTCGCCGCGGCGGTGGCGGTTACGTTCGAATTGTACGAAAGCAGATCCATAAAAATGAATATCTGATGCATTTTTTCCACGCCATCGGTGAGCAGCTGGAGGAAAACGAGGCAATGGCATACGTCCGCAATCTCAAGGACAACGGCTTGCTTGACGCAAACGAAGCGCTTTTAGCCGCCGCTTCTCTTTCGAATAAGGCTCTGCAGGCAATTCCCGAGCGCGCGTTAAAAAACTCCGTGCGCGCTGACATAATGCGACAGATTATTCTGATGCGTATGGATTAAAATAGAAAAAAGAAAGGTGTGAAGAACGATGCTATGTCAAAACTGTAAAAAGAATCACGCGACCTATTATTACGAGGAAACGGTCAACGGAAAGAAAAGATCGATGGCGCTTTGCTCCGCATGCGCCAAAAAGCTGAATCCCGAGGGGGAGCATCCTCTTGACTCGCTCTTCTCCTCCGCATTTGAAAGCTTTGACCCGTTCGGCGGTCAGCTTTACAGCTCTCTGTTCGGAAAGGCCGCTCCGACCGTAACCGCAGGCAAAAAATGTCCGCTTTGCGGCGCACAGTACCGCGATCTTGCAAAAAGCGGGAAGGCGGGCTGTCCAAAATGCTACGATATCTTCGAGGAGGAGCTTGCAGGCACGCTCCGCTCGATCCACGGCAACCCCACCCATATCGGCCGTACGCCCAAGCGCTTGCGCGCACAGAGTCAAAAGCGTGCCGAGCTCGAAGCACTGAAAAAGGACCTGCAGGCAGCGATCTCCGCTGAAGAATTTGAGAAGGCTGCAAGCCTGCGCGACAGGATCCGTACGCTGGAAAGCGGAAAGTGAGGAACAAACGATGTATTGGTATCAGAAAAAAGGAAATGAGAAGGACGTCGTCGTCAGCACGCGCGTCCGTCTGGCGCGCAATCTTGCGGATTACCCCTTTGAAGGGAGATTAACGCCTGCAAAGGCAGAGGAGATCATCCAAAAGATTACATCCTTGTTCGAAAAGGAGATGGGATATGAGATCCGTAATATGGCCGATCTTTCGCATCTGCAGGCGCTGTCTCTTTGCGAACGGCATTATATCAGCCCCGAATTTGCCGAAAAAAGCACGCCGCGTGCCCTGATCACGCAAAACGAGAAGGACACGGCTCTGATGGTCTGCGAGGAGGATCACCTTCGCATTCAGTGCATCAAAAACGGACTTGCGATCGAGGAGGCGTATGCGGGTGCTACCGAGATCGACGACCTTCTTGACGAGCACCTTGAATACGCCTACGACGAAAAGCTCGGCTATCTGACGCACTGCCCCACCAACCTCGGTACAGCTATGCGCGTTTCCGTCATGATGTTTTTGCCCGCCATTACGATGGCAGGTCAGATCGAGCCGCTGAAGCTCCAGCTTCAGAAGATCGGGCTTGCCGTTCGCGGTCTGTACGGCGAGGGTTCGGATGCCAGCGGATGTCTTTATCAGATTTCAAACCAGGTCACGCTCGGCATCACCGAGGAGGGCACGCTCAAAAAGGTGCGCGAGATCGTCTCGCAGATCGCCGAGCAGGAGCGCCGCCTTCGCAAATCGGTACAGGGTGCGGCATTTTACAAGCTGATCGACAGAGCAAGCCGTGCGGAGGGCGTATTCCGTCACGCGCGTCTTCTCTCGTCCGAGGAATTTTTGAAATTATACGCGGATCTTCGTCTGGGTCTCTCGCTTGAAGAAAACGGTCATCTTACCTATGAAACGCTGGACTCGCTTCTCTTTGAGGCGATGCCCGCAACCGTAAGCATCGGTACGAAAAGCGAGGAAGGTACACAGGATCTGCCGGAGGAATACAGGCGTGACCTTGCCCGTGCAAGGACCGTTGCAGCGGCACTTGCGTAAAGCAAAAACGCCTGAAAGGAGAACTTATGAACAACCGTTTCACACAAAAGGCGCAAAATGCGCTGACCCGTGCTCTGAACGCCGCAGGCGAATTCGGGCACACCTATATTGGAAGTGAGCATCTTTTGTTCGGTCTTTTGACGGAGAGTGACGGCGTCGCCGCCAAGCTGCTTGAAAGCAAGGGGCTTCACAGCGACCGCCTGAAGGAGGCGATCGGCACCGCGTGCGGTCTTGGAACGAAAACCAACGTTTCCCCCACGGATATGACCCCGCGCACGAAAAAGATCATCGAGCTTTCCGCACGCATATCCGAAAAATATGCGACGAGCTATATCGGCACCGAGCATTTGCTTCTCGCTGTTTTGAACGAGTCCGAGTGCGTAGCCGTGCGGCTTCTCCGCTCTCTCGGCGTGAATCCCGCCGAGCTTTCCGACGAGCTTTTAAGCTTCTTTGAAAAAAACGAGCAAAACGGCGAGGCAGCCTCCGCCGAGGGCGCAAAGGCATCGACGCTTTCGGATATGCCGAACCTTTCGGGCTTCGGTCGGGACCTGACCGCACTCGCAAAATCGGGGAAGATCGACCCTGTGATCGGTCGTGACGAGGAGACCTCACGCGTGATCCAGATCCTTTCCCGCCGCACGAAAAACAACCCCTGTCTGATCGGTGAGCCCGGCGTTGGAAAAACCGCCGTCGTAGAAGGACTTGCCCAAAGGATCGTCGATAATAACGTCCCCGATATTCTGAAGAACAAGAAGATCGTTACGCTCGATATCTCCTCGATGATCGCAGGGGCAAAATACAGAGGCGAATTTGAGGAGCGCTTAAAGGGAGTAATGCAGGAGGTCGGCAAAAATCCCGACATCATCCTCTTTATCGACGAGATCCACACGATCGTCGGTGCCGGTGCGGCAGAGGGGGCGATCGATGCCGCCAACATTCTGAAGCCCGCACTCGCCCGCGGCGAAATGCAGGTGATCGGCGCCACCACCATCAACGAATACCGTAAGCATATCGAAAAGGACAGCGCGCTTGAACGCCGCTTCCAATCCGTCATGGTGGGGGAGCCGTCCCCCGAGGAGAGCGTTCTCATTCTTCGCGGACTGCGCGACAAATACGAGGCGCACCACAAGCTGAAGATCTCCGATGCGGCGATCGAGGCGGCAGTCCGCCTTTCAAAGCGCTATATCAACGACCGTTATCTCCCCGACAAGGCGATCGACCTGATCGACGAGGCGGCATCGAAGCTGCGGATCAGAAGCTGCACCTCGCCGCATGACGTGCGTGAGCTTGAGGAAGAGCTGAAGAAGATCGCCCGCGAAAAGGAAGAGGCGATCTGCGCACAGAACTTTGAGGCAGCCGCGACCCTACGCGATACCGAAACCAAGCTCAAAAAGGATCTTGAGGAAAAAACGGCGGCGCACCAAAAGGCAGAGGGCGATGCCGCGCTGACTGTCGATGCCGACGATATTGCCGACGTCGTTACTGCCTGGACGGGTATTCCCGTCCGCCGACTCGCTGAGGAGGAGGGCGAGCGTCTTGGTAAGCTTGACACGATCCTAAAGGAGCGCGTGATCGGTCAAGATACCGCCGTCGATCTGCTTGCACGCGCGATCAAGCGTGGCAGAATGGGGCTGAAGGATCCCAAGCGTCCCATCGGCTCCTTCATTTTCCTCGGCCCTACGGGCGTTGGAAAAACCGAGCTCACGAAGGTGCTTGCCGACGTGATGTTTGGCGACGTCAACGCGATGATCCGCGTTGATATGTCGGAGTATATGGAAAAGCAC
>JAZSGY010000036.1:0-15396 GCA_045532985.1 Eubacteriales bacterium
CCTATATCGCGGGTATGGACGCCTTCGCCCTCGGATACCGCATCGCTGATAAGCTGATCCGTGACGGCAGACTCGACGAGTTTGTTCGGGCGCGTTACAGTAGCTACGAAAGCGGCATCGGCAAAAGGATCGTCGACGGCACCGCCACGATGGAGGAGCTTGAGGCGTACGCCCTCGAGATGGGCGACGTTACCGCGATCGAAAGCGGACGGCAGGAGTACCTCGAGAGCATCGTCAACGCCGTGATGTTCGGGGGCGCACTATGAAGCAATATCTGATCGGCATCGATATCGGCACCTCGGGCACTAAGTGCGTGCTGTTTGACACGTGCGGTGAAAAGATCGCCGAGCACACCGTCGAGTATCCGATGTATCAGCCCCAAAACGGCTGGGCAGAGCAGGACCCCGAGGATTGGTGGCGCGCGGCGAAGGAGACGCTCCAACGCGTGAGCGCCGCCGCGAAGGACGGCGTGATCGCAGGCATCGGCTTTTCGGGGCAGATGCACAGCCTCGTTCTGCTCGATGCGGAAAATAAGGTCATCCGCCCCGCGATCCTCTGGTGCGACGGGCGCACCGCCGCGGAGTGTGAAGAAATCGAGCGCACCGTCGGTCACGACCGTCTGATCGCGATCACGGCAAATCCCGCCCTCACGGGCTTCACCGCGTCAAAGCTGCTCTGGGTCAAGAATCACGAGCCCGAAAACTTCAGAAAATGCGCGCACATTCTGCTCGCAAAGGACTATATCCGCTATAAGCTCACGGGCGAATACGCCACCGACGTCTCCGACGCCTCGGGTATGCAGCTGCTCGACGTGCCGAAGCGGTGCTGGAGCGAGGAGATCTGCCACGCCCTCGGCATCCCGATGACGGCGCTTCCGCGCGTTTACGAGAGCGCTGAATGCACGGGTCACGTCACGAAGGGGGCGGCGGCGGAAACCGGACTCCCCGCAGGCCTTCCCGTCGCGGGTGGCGGCGGTGATAACGCCGCAAGCGCGATCGGCACGGGCGTGTATGAAAACGGCAGGGCTTTCACCACCGTCGGCACCAGCGGCGTCGTGTTCGCACACACCGATACCCCCGTGATCGACCCGCGCGGCCGCATCCACACCTTCTGCGCCGCCGTTCCCAACACCTGGCACGTGATGGGCGTGACGCAGGCGGCAGGTCTTTCGCTCAATTGGTTCCGTCGGAATTTTGCCGAAAAGGAATCCTATGCCTCGCTTGACGCGGCGGCAAAGCAGATCGGAATCGGTGCAGAGAAGCTACTCTATCTGCCCTATCTGATGGGTGAGCGCACGCCGATCCTTAACCCCGATGCGCGCGGCGTATTCTTCGGTCTGTCGGCAGTACACGAAACCGCCCACCTGTACCGTGCGGTGCTGGAGGGGGTTGCCTATTCGCTTTACGACTGCCTTACGGTTTTACACGAGGTCGGGCTTTCCCCCGACGTGATGGCGATCTGCGGCGGCGGGGCGAAAAGCCCGCTCTGGCGGCAGATGATCGCCGACCTTTACGGTATGCCGCTTCGCACTCTCACCTCAAGCGAGGGCGCGGCGCTCGGCGCGGCGATCCTCGGCGGCGTTGCCGCAGGGATCTACCCGACGGTCGCCGACGGATGCCGCGCGGCGGTAAAGGAAAAGGCGAAAACCGAGCCCGACGCCGCACGCGGCGACCGATACCGCAAGCACTACGCACTTTACACCCGTATTTATAACGCCCTGCGCTCTGAGTTTTCGGAGCTTTCAAGGCTTTGACAAAGGAGAACGGATATGACCTTCAAGGAACAGGCAAGGGCACTCGTTGCCCAAATGACACTCGCCGAGAAAATGGAGCAGCTTCGCTACGATGCCCCCGCGATCGAGCGTCTCGGCGTCCCCGCCTACAATTGGTGGAACGAATGTCTGCACGGCGTTGCACGCTCGGGCGCGGCAACTGTCTTTCCGCAGGCGATCGGTATGGCGTCAAGCTTCGACACCGCGCTGATGGAAAAGGTCGGTGACGTCATCGCCACCGAGGCACGCGCGAAATACAACGAATATGTCAAATTCGGCGACACCGAGATCTATCAGGGACTCAACTTTTTCACGCCGAACATCAATATCTTCCGCGACCCCCGCTGGGGACGCGGGCACGAGACCTACGGTGAGGACCCCTATCTTACGGGACGTATGGGCGCCGCCTTCGTGAGCGGTCTGCAGGGCACGGGCAAGAGCAAGTACCGCAAGGCGGACGCGACCCTGAAGCACTACGCCGTCCACAGCGGTCCTGAGCCGCTGCGCCACGGCTTTGACGCCGTCGTCGGCGACAAAGATCTCTACGAGACCTATCTTGAAGCCTTCCGTTACGTCATTGAGCACGCGAAGCCCGCATCTGTTATGGGTGCTTACAACCGCGTCAACGGTGAGGTCTGCTGTGCCTCGCCGCGTCTGATGCACGTCCTTTACGAGGAGTTCGGCTTTGATGGCTACTTTATGTCCGACGCAGGTGCGCTCGCCGATTTTCACCACCATCACAAGGTGACGAAGGATGCCGCAGAGAGTGCCGCAATGGCACTCAACGGCCATTGTCACCTCGGTCTCGGTGACGTCTACCGCAGTCTGCCCGAGGCGTACGAGCGCGGTCTTATCACCGAGGAGGTCATCACCGAGGCGGCAGAGCGGCTTTTCGAGGCACGCTACGCCCTCGGTATGTTCTCAGAGGATTGCGAATATCACAAGATCCCCTACGACGTGATCGAGTGCGAGGAGCATCTCGCCCTTTCGCGCAAGATGGCAGAAAAGAGCACGGTGCTTCTCAAAAACGACGGGCTTCTGCCGCTTGACGCCAAAAAGCTGAAAACCGTCGCCGTCATCGGTCCGAACGCCGATGCGATCGACGTCCTGCTCGCCAACTACAACGGCACGCCCTCAAGATACACGACGCTTTTGCAGGGCATTCAGAAGGCAGGGGATGCAAATGGCTTCCGCGTGCTCTACGCGCGCGGCTGTAACCCCTTCCGCCCGCTCTCTCCGTGGTCGGAGCATCCCAATCGCGAGGCGATCATCGCCGCGAAAAAGGCGGACGCCGTCATCCTTTGTATGGGTCTCAACCCGACGATGGAGGGCGAGCAGTGCGACTCCTACAGCGGCAGTAACGGCGGCGACAAGAAGGATCTGTCGCTTCCCGCCGTTCAGCTCGAGCTGATCGAGAAGGTACTCGCCGTCGGCAAGCCCACCGTGTTCGTCAACGTCAGCGGCTCCGCGATCGACCTCTCCTGCGCCGCGGGTGCTAATGCGATCCTGCAGTGCTTCTACCCGGGTGCTGCGGGCGGCGACGCTCTCGCCGATATCCTCTTCGGCAAGGTCTCCCCCAGCGGCAGACTCCCCGTCACCTTCTACCGCTCGGCTGACGATCTTCCCCCGTTTGAGGATTACAGTATGGAAAACCGCACCTACAAATTCTTCAAGGGCACGCCGCTTTACGAATTCGGTCACGGTCTCACCTACTCGGAGATCTCTGAAAATTGGCTTGACGAAGACACCGTCGAGCTTGAAAACAAGGGCGACTATGATACCGATTACAGCGTGCTGAAATTCACCTATATCCCGCACAAAAACCTCGCCGACTTCAAATGCGTCCACCTTCATAAGGGTGAGCGGATCACCGTCAGCTTTTCATAAAAAGGGCTGTCTCAAATTTCGTATTTGAGACAGCTCTTTTTATGAGCGTGTACAGCAATATTTACCTAAAAAAACGGCAAGATTATGATAGACTTTTCATTCTGAATATGCTACAATATAAAAAAAGGCAAGGAGCGTCGCTATGAGAAGGGATTATCACGTCCACGCACAGGTGCTGCAGCAGCCCGAGCGTTTCGAGGAATTCGTCCGCGCGGCAGAAGCGCGCGGTGTCAGCGAGATCTGCGTCACCGACCATATGCCGCTTTTCAATATCGGCGGCGACCGCATTCCGCGCGGCAGAGTCGCCGAATACTGTAAGACCGTACGGAATCTCGCGGAAAAATACAAGGACCGTCTGACGGTCAAAACGGGAATCGAGATCGACTATCACGAAAGCTTCCGCCCACAGATCGAGGAAGCACTCGCAGAGGGCGACTTTGACTTCATCCTCGGCTCCTCGCATTTGCACGTGGTTCCCGATATTTTTGAGACGCTGAAAACGCAAAGCGACTACGCCCGCGCAATGCTTGAAAACACCTGCGCCGCGGCAGAGTGCGGCTGCTTCAACGCCATTGCACATATTGATATGTACCGCTGGATCTTCAAAAACCCCGTTCGCTTTCCCCTTGCGGACGACGGCTTCAGGGAGGAGGATCACGCCGCGCTGATCGAAAAAACGCTTGCCGCGATCCAAAAAAACGGTCTGTATCTTGAGATCAATCCGCACTTTGCGGTAGCACAGAAAACGCTTGCCGCCGTCTATCCGTCCGTCGGTATCGTTGAACGCGCCCTCGCGCGCGGCGTCGGCTGCTCCTACGGCTCGGACGCGCACACGCCCGAGGACGTCGGTATATACCTTGACACGCTTGAAACGGCAGAGCCGTACGCCACGGCACTAAAGGAATGGGAGAAGGAAAAATGAAAACGGTAAAGGAACTACGCGAGATCCTGCAAAGCGTCCCCTTCACGGCAGTTGACGCACATATCCATACGCATCTTTGCGACGGCGCGCCCGATATGACGGTCGAAAATATCGCAAGGAGCGCCGAGGCGCGCGGGATGCAGCTGATCGTCCTGACGCCGCACTTCCATAAGCAGGTCTCGGATGAAACGGCAACCCTCTACACCGACAGCGATCCCGCGATCCTCGTCCGCCTGCGCGAGGAGATTGAAGACTACCGCGGCGATCTTAAGATCCTTTTGTCAACCGAACTTGACATTTTGGACATCGAGGGCAATACCGCCTCGCATTTGTCGGACGCCGCGATCGAGGCGCTTGACCTCGTCACCCCCACCGTCAACTATCATCCGCTTTTGCCGCTCGATGCCGTCGGACTCACCATGGGACGGCGCATTGCGGGCATCTATGAAAGCGGCAGCTTCAAACGCTATACCGACGCCGTCGGCGGTGTCGATCGGGTGCTGACCGCCCTTTACGAAGCCGAGCGCAACGCACTTCTGCGCTCTCCCTATCCCGCAATGCTCGGTCACTTTTTCGCCGCACACGCTTACGCCGTCGGCAGGTATAGCTGGTTCGGCGCTGAGGAGCGTCACCTGCCGCTGATGAAGAAGGGGGCACTTGGCATTCTCGACGCGGCAGAAAAAACGGGGGCGATGATCGACCTCACGGGCATCCACTGCATCGAGCATACGCCCGCCGAAAAGACTCTGCACGACGGCTTCTTCTTTGAATTTCAAAAATGGTTCGTCAAGGAGTGCCGAGAGCACGGCGTGCTCGCCTTCCCCGGCACCGATTCCCACGGGCAGGACGGAATCGGGGAGATTGAATATTACCGATATCTTATCTAAAAAAAGGGGCTTTCCGCAGAAAGCCCCTTCTTTTTAGATGGAATATTGCGTCCGATCGATGATCTCATCCTGCACCGATGGGGAAAGCGTTACGAAATACGCAGATAGCCCCGCGATCCGCACGATGAGGTTTTTGTGCCGCTCGGGGTGGCATTTTGCATCCAGAAGCTCCTCGCGCGACAGAACGTTCGGCTGCAGCGTCGGACACCCGAGCAAAAAGGCAGTGCGTACGAACGCCGTAAGAATATCGGTCGTCAAGCCGCTCGCGTGGGGGAGCGATACGTCAAGCACGGATGCACCGCCGCAAACCGAAAAATCCACGTGATTCATCGTTTCGACAGGCTCGGTGATGCCGTTTCCTCTTTGAAGCTCACTTGGCGAGCAGCCCATTGCCATGCGCTCGCCCGAGCGTCTGCCGTCGGGCGTTGCGCGCAGTCTCTTGGAGAGCCGTTCAAAATGGTAGTAAACGAAGGTGCTGGCGATATAACTGCCGCCGCGCTCGTTTTTGAAGGATTTGACGATACGCGTCACGTCGGACAAAAAGCGGTCGGCAAGCCGATCCACGTCCTCGCTTCCGTGTCCGTATTTCGGCAAGGCCAAGACCTCGCTGTGAAGTTCTCCGTACGACTCCCAATTCGCCTCAAGCGCGCGATTGAATTCCGAAAGGCTGATGCGCGTACGCTCGTAAACGAGCGTCCTGATCGCATAGAGCGAATCGGCAACGTTGGCAAGCCCCACTAGCGCTACGGTTGAAAAATTATAAACGGCACCGCCCGCCGAGCAATCCCTTCCGTTTTCGATACAGCCCTCCTGCGTTGCCGAAAACAAAGGGCAAACCGTCGCGTCCTTTTGGAATCCTTGACGAATATTGCGCTGATCCGTCATCACCGAAAAGAAAAGGTAAAGGGTGTCCATAAATTTTCGGTAGAATTCCTCAAAGCTTTCTGCCGCGTCAAGCGACGGGAAAAAGACGTCGTCTTCGTCAGGACGTAAAAACAGATCAAGAATGCGCGGCAACGAGACGTAAAGCGCCGCTCCCTCCGTGTGTCCGTATCCCTCGAGCATCGTTTCCTGGCATCCGCCGCTGACGTATCTGCGTGCCGCCCTTTCGGCAACCCCGCACCGCATCAGCCCCTTGACCGTAAGCTCGTCACTGATCAGCACGAAATTGTTATGCCCCGCAAGCAGAGCCTTGCCGATCAGGTGCAGATATTCGTCGGGGCAGTCCGTGGCGTAACGGCAGTTTAACTTCGGATTGATCAGTCCGTGCTCGGTGTGCACCTCAATAAACAGGCGCGTCACGTCGTTATAGATCGGCACGCCGTCCTCATCACATCCGCCCAGCTGAATACAGGTGCTCGTTTCGGGCCAATCATTGCCGCGAAGGTCAAACTTGATATCGGTATATACCATAAAATAAAAGAGCAGCTCTTTTGCCTCTTTCTCGGTCAGACGACCCTCTTTTACGTCTTTTTGATAAAGATCACCCAGCAACCGATCCACGTGTCCCAGATTCGAAATACCGATGCATTCCAGCGTCGCCGTAACCTCTCTCATAAAAAGAAGCGTAAAGAGCCCCTCGTAAAAGCTTTGCGGCGCCTTCGCGGGAATGCGCGACAGCGCATCCCGAATGCGGGTGAGGGTGGCGATCCCTTCGGGATCGGCACACGTCTTTAAAAGCTCCCCCGCCTTCTCGGCAAAGCGCTCGGCGATCCGCAGTACCGCAAGCAGGCTTTCTTCGACTGCCCGAAGGTAGGCATTCTCCTCACTTGTATCGGGGAAACGCGGCTTTGCCGCACGCACCTCGGCAAGGAGTCCGTCGACACCGCACGAAAACAGCTTCGTCGTGCCAAGCGTCTGGTGATCACGGTCGTAGGCGGCTGGAATATGGCAGATACCAAGCTTCCCCTGATTCAGAAAAAGCCCCATAAATCGGTCGGTCAGTATTTTATATAGCGGATGCCGCCGCTCTGCCTCACTCGTCTTTTGTTCAACGAATGCGAAAACGGGATTTGGAGGTCCAAGTCCCCACGACTTTGAATGACGAAGCCCCATTTCAAATGCAAACGGATAGCCGTCGAAAAGGATCGGCTCAAAATGCTCCGCAACCAGAGTGTGGAGTCGGCTTTTTTGTAAAGCCGCATTGGGTTCTACCAAGCAAAAAGCGTAGAACTCGGAAAGGATCCTCTCCTTAATTGCCATGTGATTTCTTTGCATCTGTTCATTGATCAAAACGCGGCTCGCGTTTGCATCCATCGCTCGGTAATAGGCGTTCATTTTTGAAAGCACGGATTCCATCATATCGCTCAATCCCCCTCAAAATATCGGTTTTCCTGTTTTTATTATATCAGATTGACATTTTCGACGCAATGATGTATAATACTTTAAAATTGATCAATTTTACTTTTTTGAGGGGAGCAAAATATGAAGGTCCTCGCAACCGATACGAACAACGTTCAGCCGTCAAGCTTTCGCATTGCACGGCCAAACGGATGGAAAAGCTATCTTTTCGTGCTGTTTCATTCCGAGGCGGAAATGCTGCTTGCAGGGAAAGAAAGAAGGATCCGTCCGAGTGATTGCATCCTGTACGACCGACACACACCGCAGTTTTACCGCCCCGTGGCGGGTGCCACGCTCGTTCACGATTATCTCGACTTTGAACCCGAGAGTGCCGAGGACGTAGCACTGCTGGAATCACTTCCGAGGGACTGCGTACTCTCCCCCTTGTCGGCAAGCCATCTTTCCGATCTTTTGCATACGATCAAGACCGAGCACCGAACGAGCACCTCGGGGAACAAAGCGCTTCTTCTTTCCGCTCTGACGACCGTTTTTCTCTGTAAGCTATCGGACGCGGCAGAGCAAAGCGGTACGGAGTCGGGTGCAAGGGCGTATTACGACGCGCTCTATCGGATGCGGCTTTCGATCTACAACGCGCCAAAGGAGGCGCTGACCCTTGCCGAAATGAGCAATGCGCTCTCGCTCAGCCCCTCTTATCTGCAGGCGATTTACAAGCGCTTTTTTCGGGTCTCCTTGCACGAGGATCTGATCCGCGCCCGTCTTGAACAGGCAAAGCTCTATCTTCGCACGACCGAAATGAGCGTCGCAGAGATCGCAACGTCCTGCGGCTATGAAAGCTGTGAGCATTTCATCCGTCAGTTCAAAAAAAGGGTGGGCGTGCCACCCAACGGGTTCCGTCGCACCCGCGCCTAAAAAAACAGCCGATACTGTGTATCGGCTGTTTTTTTACAATTCGGAGATCCGCTTGATTCGTTCATAGCAGGTCGCCACGAATTCCTCGGGGCTGTAAGCCTTGTAACGCTCGTCCGACGAATCAAAGACCTCCAGCATCAGCGAGCCCGCATATTCGTACTCGTCAAGCTTTCGCATCATTTTCGCATAGTCAAGATTGCCGTCGAAGGGTAAAAGGTGCAGATCGGGATCGCCGACCTTCTCCTTGCCTCTGCCCATATTGTCGTGGATATGCGTCGCGATCACACGGTCGGTAAAGAGATCAAGCCACGGCACCGTCTTGGTGTAGCAATGCTCGTGTCCGCAATCGTAGCAGAATCTGACGTTTTCCGTATGCTCGTAGCGGTCGATGAAATAGGCAAGATTCCCGAGTGCCCGCAGATTTTCAAACGCGACCGTCACGCCGCGCTCCTTTGCGTAGGCTACGAGCGCGTCGTACCTTTGAATCCCCAGATCGTTGATCGCGGGCGGATCCCAGCCGCTCGACAGATGCACGATCACCGTCGGCACGCCTGCCGCCGACGCGGCGTCGATCGACTCCTTCATTCCGTTATAAAGCGGAAGATAGTCGTCCCCCTCCTGCCACATCACGTTGATCCCGCGGAAGGGCGCGTGTATAAATTCAAAGGAAAGCCCGAGTGCGTCCGCGCGTGCCTTCAACGCAAGGATATCCTCCAGCGGTTGCGCACCCACGAAAAAGCTGTCAAAGCCCGCCGCACTCAAAAGATCAAGCGCCGACAGCGGCGACGTTTTCTCGATCGCATCTGCATTCATCCCAAGCTTGCGTTTCATATCCGTATCTCCTGTTTTTGCTTTGATGAGCTTATTTTATCACATTCCCTAAAAAATGACAAGAGAAAAAGGAAAAAACCGCAAAAAAGAGCAGTCTCAAATTTGATTCGAGACTGCTCTTTTGTAAACTTTCATTTACATAATTCGATATAGATCCGCTCGGCATCGGCACATACGCGCGCCGCCTCCTCGTCGGTGAAGGTACGGAGTGCTTTCTTCGCAGGATAGCCCCAGACGTTAAAGTAGCGAGGACCGATCCATGCGCGTGCAGTATGCGACTCGAAAAGTCCCGATAGGATCGAAAGACTTGCTTTTTTCGGGCGCATAAAAATGACCTTCATCGGGTGCTTGATCAGCGCGAAGACGAGCTTCGGATAGTGCGCCGTGATGTTGGTAAAGGTGATGCCGGGATGCGTGACGGCGACTCCGCCGCGCTCTGCCTCTGCAAGCAGGGCGATCATCAGCTGCCGCTTTGCGTTGCCGTAAACGAGGCTTGCCTTTTTCCGCGTGCGGAAATCAATATCCGCAGGATCGGTTTTCGAATAGTCGTGCGCGATGCTGCCGACGGCAACCACTCTGCCGCCCCGCGCGCGGAGCGTCGGCAGAAGCCGTCGCGCGAGGTAATAGGGCGCGACAAAATTGATCTGGTAGACGTTATCGTAGCCCGTGTCACAGACGCACCGCGGAATGCTGTACGCCCCCGCGTTTAAGATCAGGTAGTCGTGCGGCAGAGTGAGCAGCTCCTCTGCCGCACGCTTCACACTCTCCATATCGGTCAGATCGACCGTGATATGCCCCACCGACAGTGAAGGAAAGTCGGCACGCAGTCGCTCCGCGAGCGCCCTTGACCTTTGCAGATTTCGGTCCAGCAGTAAAAGCGACGCGCCAAGGCTCGCCAAATGGCGGCACAGAACGCTCCCAAGCCCGCCCGTCGCGCCGCTGATCGCAACCGTCCTGCCCGAAAGCGAGTGCGTGTGTTTTTGGATCCAGCTTGCAGTGCTCATATACCGTCCCCCTTTGCTTTCTTGATGACAGTATAACAAATATCGCGCAAAAATGCAAGAGAAAACGGTCTATGAATGGAAAACGAATGAAATTTCGTTTATAATTAAATAATAGTAGAAAAATACAAAGAAGTAAACGGAGAAGCAAATGAAACGTGAATTGAATACGACGAAGCTACGGGAATTTGAAGCGCACCTGCTTTGTGAGGAGCGGAGTGCGGCGACGGTCGGAAAGTATTTGCACGATTTGCGCGTCTTTTACGGCTTTATGCAGGAAAGAGAGCTGACGAAGACGGAGACGCTTGCGTACAAAAAGAGTCTTTTGATCAGGTACGCGGTCACGAGTGCGAATTCTATGATCGCGGCGATCAACGCCTTCTTTCGATTTTGCGGATGGTACGACCTTTGCGTCAAGCAGTATAAGATACAAAGGTCGGCTTTTTGCCCAGAGGAGAAGGAGCTGACGCGGGCGGAGTTTTTGAGGCTGACCGAGACCGCAAAGCGGCGCGGCAACAGACGGCTCAATCTGATGCTTCAAACGATCTGCGGCAGTGGGATCAGAGTCAGCGAGCTACGCTATATCACGGTGGATGCGGTGCGGCGCGGAGAGGCGTTTGTCAATTGCAAGGGCAAGAACCGCCGCATTTTTATCGTGACCGAGCTGCGGAAAAGGCTGTTACAATATATAAAGGAAGAAAAGCTGAAGGAGGGCGCGGTATTCGTGACGAAAAACGGAAAGCCCGTCAGCCGTCACAATATATGGCGCGATATGAAGGGATTGTGCGATGAGGCAGGCGTCCGGCGAGAAAAGGTCTTCCCGCACAATTTGCGTCATCTGTTCGCGCGTACCTTTTACGGACTCGAAAAGGATATTGCCAAGCTTGCGGATTTACTCGGGCACGCAAGCATCAATACGACTCGCATCTATATCGTTACGACGGCAAGCGAGCACCGACGGAAGATGGAAAATATGCACCTCATTCAATAAAAAAAGACCGACTCTCGTCGATCTCAGCACATAACGTCTGTTACGTATTCAAGTATCGTCATGAACAACCGAATCAAGAAGCGTTCGGTTTTTCAATTATAGCATGTAGAGCCTTATTTTGCAATAGTTTTTTTACATAAAAATTCATTTTTAAAAATTTTGAAATTTAGGCATAACGACAAAGCCTTTTTGAGCCGTTTTTTGAAAAAAACGAAAGAAAAGGCTTTTTTGCTGTTCTGTTTTTTTGATTTTGAAGCGCAGGAAAATAAAAAGATCGATCCAAAGCAACATAACAGACGTTATGTGTTACAGTAGCAACATAACAGACGTTATGTTGCTTTGTTTTTCTTTAAAAGATTCGGGGGTGACGGCATGAAAGACAGCGACGGACTGAAAACGACTCTCCTTTTGTTCCTTTTTGCCTTGCTCTCGCTTCTTTTAGCCTTTGCGGCATTTTTGCTTTGCACCTTGCTGTAAAAAACGCAGAATAATTGCTTAAAGGAGGATGCCTTGCGTGAATGAAAAAATAAAAAGAATATGGATGCTCAGCAAGAAGATCGGTGCTTGGCTCTTCGTTTTGTTTGCAATATGCGTGATGTTTCTTACCGTGTTTACGGCAACCACGGTTGACAGACATGATCGCGGTATGCTCGGCGCAAGGTTTTACGTTGTAAAAAGCGACTCTATGTCGGCAACGCATTTCAAAGCAGGAGATCTGATCTTTACAAAGCCCGTTGATCCCGAAACGCTGAAGGAGGGAGACGTCATTACCTTTCTGTCGCAGGCTCCCGACAGCTTCGGAGAAACGGTCACGCATAGGATCCGAAGCAAAACGACCGATAAAAAGGGAAGAGCTGCGTTTATCACCTACGGCACGACCACAGGGAAGGATGACGAGGTCGCCGTGTCCTATGACTGTATCCTTGGAAAATATCAGGGGAGGATACCCGGCATCGGCAGATTTTGCCTGTTTCTCAAAACGACGCCGGGATATGTTTTCTGTGTGCTGATCCCGTTTTTGCTACTGATCCTTCCGCAGGGCTATCAATGCTATCGCTTGTTTTGTCAATACAAGGCTGAGCGTAGGGCGTTGCCTGAGGAGAAGACCGAGACGGACGAGGACAATGCCTCGGATACGCAATAATTCGTTGTATCGCGAAAAACGCTTTACATAGTTAGTCGAACAAAAATATACCAAGAAGGAGGTAATGAAAATGACTAACAAAAAATCAACAAAGCGCACACTCCTTTCAAGCGTCATAGCATTGTTGCTTTGCACGGTTATGCTGCTTGGAACGACGTTTGCGTGGTTCACGGATTCGGTAACGAACGGCGTGAATCAGATCGTAGCCGGTAATCTTGACGTGGAGCTTTGGCATAGCACGTATACGGAATCGGCAAGTGCATCCGAGTGGGGTGTTGGCTTCGGTTATCAGGAGGCGGCAGGTGAGCAGGTCGGTACCGACACCTTGCTTTTCCTGAATCAGGAAGGCGAGCCGATCCTCTGGGAGCCCGGCACGACGGCAGTCGAAAACTTCCGCGTTAAAAACGTTGGAAGTCTGGCACTCAAGTTTATGTTCAAGATCGAGATCATCGGTGCAACCGAGACGCCCGACGGAAAGGATCTGACCGATATTCTCTCGCTTTACATCGACGAGATCAATTGGGAGGAGAACGGCGTTCCGGTGGGAACCGAGATCGTCAGTGGAGAAAAGCTTGGCGACGGGTACGTATTTGAGGGCGAGCTTCTTGCAGGCGAGAATTACGATTTCTGGGTAGGGCTTGAATGGGAGTCCTCTGACGTTGACAACGAGTTCAACGTTCCCGGCGGTCTGCAGCTGCAGCTCGGCGTTACGCTGTTGGCTACGCAGCTTTCCTATGAAAAGGACGACTACAACGGAAACGGTTACGATGCCAACGCGCAGTATCCCACGGTTGACTATTGGGACGGAACGGCAGACGCATCGTGGTATATCGAGAATCCTACGGCAGATACCTACATCCTCAACAGCGCAGAGGATCTTGCAGGTCTGGCGGCACTGCTGAACGGATCTGTTGCACTCCCCGAGAACGCAGGCATTCCCTTGCCCGGAAATTTCGAGGGCAAGACCTTCAAGCTCGAGAGCAACATTGATCTTTATTCGGTAGATGCTCTTACAGGTGAGCCCGTCAGCTTTGCACCGATTGGCGGAAACGGTGATGATAACGCCTTCTCGGGAACCTTTGACGGTCAGGGACACACCATCAGCGGCTTGTATCAGTCCGGCTGGGCATTTGGATACGAGTGGGGCTCCTACGGTTCTGTCGGACTGTTTGGTGAGCTGAAGGATGCAACGGTCAAAAACGTGACGATCAGCGGCGCTGAGTCCTTGGTCGAGGGCGGCGATGTCGGCGGTGTTGCCGGTAGTGCAAGCGGCAATTGCGTATTCGAAAACGTTACCGTCGAGAACAGTGTATTTGCTACCTATAACAACGGAAACGGCGGCCTGATCGGTTGGTCGGGCGACGGTAACTACACCTTCAAAAACGTTAAGATCGCAGAGGACGTCGTTCTCGCAGGTCTTTGGGGCTCGTTTGACAGCTCCATCGGCGGTGTGGTCGGTCAGGCTGAGCCCGGTGCTTCTTATCATTTCGAGAACGTGGAGGTGGCTTGCCGCCTTGACGTTTACAATGACGTTACGGCATCCTACGATTACTACAACTACCGTATGTGCGGTATGCTGATTGGCCGCATGGAGGAGACTGTCAACATCGACGGCGCCAACTATCCCGACGTCACGAAATACGATATCGTTTGTGATAACGTAACCGTCACCTACGGTGAATGGGCAAATTACCATTATTGCCGTGCAGCAGGCGCAAGAGGTGTCCGCGTTGAGGCGGGATATTCGTACGGCGGTATCGCTGAGGATTACGATCACTCGAACTGCACGGTACATCACCTTGAGCTGATCGAATTCGACCAGATCTTCGGTGGCGATCAGTTTGGCGTTAAGGGCCTTCCCGCATACGAGGGGGTAGAGGTTATCTACAACAATAAATAATGCAGAAAAAAGGAAGGGCAGGTTTCAATGAAGCAATACGATCCAAAAAAGCCGTGGGATACGGCGCTTGCCCATCTCCTTTTGACCGCCGCTTTTTGCCTTCTGCTATGTGCCGTTTGCGTTTCTTCTGCCACCTTTGCGTGGTTTTCGGATGGGGTCAACGGCATCAGCGGACAGATGAAAACGTCGGGCGAGTGCCGGATTTCCGCTCTGATCCGCAAAAATGACACGGAGGTCATAACGGTGACGATCGCCGAAAACGAAAAAATCTTGCAATGCGAGGGTACGTATACCGTAACGCTCACGCTCCCAAGAGGGAGCGCATCAGGCTATCTCGTCATCCGTGCGGGCGATCGGGAATACTATTCGGAGATCCTGCAAAGCAACGACACAAACGATCAGACAATTTGCTTTACACTAAACGTCAGCACGGTGCAACCGCTCACTTTTTCGGTGCGATGGGGCATACATTCCGATAGCAGCCACATCAAAAACGAAGGAAAGATCAGCATAGAATAAAAAAACCGAATTCGCCAATGGGCGAATTCGGTTTTTATTATTTTATTATACAGGGATACTTTACACCCCGTCGTGCCTACGTCAAGTCCCGCAATCGTTTTCATAAGCAGCTTGCTTTTTGATTCTGTTAAATCGATTATAGCATACCTTTTTTATAACATTTATAACGATGGAAGAAAAATTTTGTTTTCTAATGCGAAGAATTAAAAAGCGCCCGATTGTAGAGCCGTCGGGAACCTTTCATCCGAAGGATGATAGGTTCATGACGAACCCGCACAAAAAAGCAGGCAGGCGATTGCCTACCTGCTTTTTTGGTGCGGGTAAAAGGACTTG
>JAZSGY010000013.1:0-44294 GCA_045532985.1 Eubacteriales bacterium
TGGTTTTCTTTTTTCAAAGCTTTTGGGGGAGTGTGAGGGGCGTTTTCACGAAAACGCCCCTCGCATTTCCTCTGTTCGCGGGAAAATAAAAAAATCTGCAAAATTGCAGATTTTTTTATTGATTTTGGAGCATTGCTTCAACAACGGCGAAGATCTTTGCCTGTTCCTCGGGCGAAAGCTTTTCGATCTGCTCTGATAAACGCGAGGCTCTGACACGGTAACCGTTGTCGATCACGTCACAGAACAGATCGTCTGCGGTACAGTCGAGCAGATTGATGATCTGCACCAGCATTTCGTTTTTAATATTATAGACCCCTCTTTCGAGTGCCGAGAGATAATTCGTCGAAATCCCGAGCATTTCCGCAAAGGTCTGTTGTGTAAGATGCTTCTTCTTACGAAACTCCTGCACCCGTTTTCCAATTGCTTTTTCGATCATACTAACCCTCCTTGCTTGTTATTATTAGTATAATCGTATTTCGATTATATTTGAAGAACGGAATGCTGTTGGTATAATCGTATAACAATTAGTTTTTAACATTTTCTTTCAAAGCTTTTGGGGGAGCGCGAGGGGTGTTTTCACGAAAACACCCCTCGCACTTTTTGCTTATAAGAAAAGCGGGCGGCGCTGTCGCCCCTCGCGCGCGGCGGCGAGGCAGTCCGAAAGGCAGGTAAAGTCGGCGACGAGCGAGTGCGGCTTTTTGAGGGGATCGTCCTGCCGCATCGGGACGAAGTAGACCTCCTTACGCAGAAGGAGCGTGGCGACGTTTGAAAGGTTTGCTGACATAGAGTCGTTGGAGGCGGGGGCGAGCAGAAGCGGGCGGGCGCACCGCAGGTGCGCTTTTGCCGCCATCGTGACCGAGGAATCGGTGATCCCGCGTGCGATCTTTGCGAGCGTGTTGCCCGTGCAGGGCGAGATGACGAGCGCCTCCAGCGGCATTGCGGGGCCGAGCGGCTCGGCGTCGACGACCGTGTGGATGACGGGTCTGCCGCAAAGCTCCTCGACGGTGCGGACGAAATCCTCGGCGCGCCAGAAGCGGGTGTCGGTGCTATAAACGGTTTCGCTGACGATGGGCTGGACCTCCTCTCCGTCCGCGGTCAGGCGGCGCAGAGCGGCAAGCGAGTGAGAAAGCGTGCAAAAAGAGCCGCAAAATGCGTATCCAATCATAAAAAACCTCGAGCGTCGAGGTAGCGCTTGACGGATGCGTGAATGATCCGCCCAGCCTCCCTTGGCGCGTACTTTCCGGGGATCCCCGGGAGCGCGTGGATCGGAATCTCTCCGTGATCGGTCTCGGGGCAGATACCACCCGGGGCACTTGCAAGCTCGTAGTAGCGGGAGTATTTCGGCAACTGCCCGAAGAATTCGGCGGTATGGATCGGTGCGGGAACGCTGTTACAGACGAACAGCGGCATACCGCACGGCGGCACCTCGTTGACGGCAAGCGGCAAAAAGCCGTCCTGCTCTGCCAGCTCGCGCACCTCGCGCCGCCGCGCGGCGACGTAAACGCGATAGCCCTGCTCACGTGCGGCGCGTGCCAACGCCTTACCGACGTAGCCGTAGCCGACGCAAAGGACGGCGACATCCTTTCCAAGCGACCCCCAGGCATCGAGCGTGCCGAGGGCGGTCAGGCGGGCGTTTTCCGAAACGAGGGTCGGATCGGCGGCATAATTATAATAAGGAAGCGATGCGTCAAAGGGCGACACGCCGCCGCCCGCAAAAAGGACGTCGCGAAACGTGGCAAGCGCTCCAAGGGGCATTCCCCTTTTCCCCACCGCCGTGACCGTAACGCCGTCGCGCGACAAGGGCATCGGGAGCAGGATCAGCTCCGCGCCGTCCGCGGTCTCGGCATCGGGCAGGTGTGAGGGGATGGCGGGGCAAACGAGGGATACCGCGTGTCCCTCCGAAGCAAAGCATTCGGCGGCGTACACGATGCGTGCATCGCCGCCAACCGTTACAATTCTCATACGATCTCCAAGTAAGGGTAGTTCGCTTTCAGTATATGCCGCAGTTTTCCTTTTGTGATGTAAAGGATACTTTACAAAAGGCGGTTTTTCGCTTCGTTTTTTCCATTTTTGGATGTTTTTTGAAAGAAATTTTCCAAAAATGCTTGACAAATGGCGGGAATCTGTGGTATGCTATCCTCACAAAATAAAAAGGAGCGTAGACTATGACGTTTTCCGAACGAGTCAAACAAGTGAAAAGTGAAAAGAACCTGACCTCGGCGGAGCTGAGCGAGCGCTCGGGCATTCCGCTCGGCACGCTGACGAAGCTGCTTTCGGGCGCGATCACCGAGCCGAAGCTCTCGACCGCGCTTGCCATTGCGCACGCGCTCGACTGTCCGCTTGGCTTTCTTGCCTGCTGTGAGGACAGCTTTATTGCCGAGACGCTGACCGAGGTTGAGGGCGAGCTGCTTGCGAACTTCCGCATCTGCGACGACGCGACGCGTGAGATGGTGCAAATGATCCTTGCAAAGGGTGCCGAGGCGGGAAGGAGCATTCCCTTCACCGAGCTGCAGGTGCTTTCGGCAGAGGAGCAGAGGGCGAAGGAGGAAGCGCCCACGGCGACCGTCCTTGAAAAGCCCGTCAAGCGGTGCAGCAGCGGTATGCGCACCCTGCCGATCTTTCTGTTGCCCGTATCCGCGGGGCTCGGCACGGTCCTTGAGGGGGGCGGCGAGCACGAATATATCCAAGTGCCCAGCACCCGTAACACCGATCTTGCAGACTACGCCCTGCGCGTATCGGGTCACAGTATGGAGCCGAGCTTCAACGACGGCGACGTGCTTCTGATCCACAGCCAGCAGAGTGTGAACTTCGGCGATCTCGGCGTATTCGTCGGGGACGGCGAGGGCTACTTCAAGCGCTTTATGGGCGACCGACTCCATTCGCTCAATCCCGAATATCCCGACATTCCTCTTTGCCGTTTTCAGGACTTCCTTTGCTGTGGCAAGGTCGTCGGGCATATGAAGCGCCGCCGCTCTTAAGCCCTTTATCAAACAAGGGGCTGTCTCAAATTGCATTTGAGGCAGCCCCTGTTTTTCCCTTATTGCTTCGCGGTTTTGTCGCTTTGTTTTCCATTTTTGGTCGATTCGTTGCCGTCGTTCTCGGACATACAGTCACACATATCCTCGCAGAGATCCTCGCACGCCTCGATGCAGTCGCAACCGACCTTTTCCATTTTCTTCGTGAGCTTTTTGCCCTTCTTTTTCAGAAAGGCAAGCGTTCCGAAAAAGCCGATGACGGCAAAGACCGCCGTCATACCACGCCACAGACATTCCCACGCCGTGGGCTGTGTCTTTTTGCAAAACATTTTCGTTCCCCCTTCCCTCTTTGCACCGCACGCGGTGCTTCGTTTTTATTGTTTGCCGTGACGCTGTGCTTATGTAAAGAAATTTTTGTGACTTTTCCGTCGGGGCTTGCACTGCCGACGTTTTTGTGGTACAATAGAAGCGTAAGAAAAACGCAAATACCGTTAGGTCCCGATCGGAGGTGTCCCTTATGAATCCTGACGTTCAGAGTAAATATACGGCGGCGCTTGACGCCGAAAAAAACAAGCAGTGGGTGGAGGCGTTTGATCTTTTAACCGCCGCTGCCGCCGCGGGGCACGCCGCCGCCGCGCTACGCCTTGGCGAGATCTACGAGAGCGGAAACCGCGCCTGCCGCCGAAGCGTGTCCGAGGCGATCAAGTGCTATAAGCAAGCGGCGCGCACCTGCTACGCGCCTGCCGCGTACCGCCTGTTCCGCGTATACGAGCATGACAGAGAGTGCGGTGATCCCGCGCTTGCCTTCTTCTGGCTTCGCGTTGCCGCGCTGTTCGGTGATGCTGATGCACAGCATCAGCTGGGTGAGACGTATATGACGACAGGAAGGGTCAAATCCTCGCCGAAGCACGTGCTTTATTGGCTGACCGAGAGCGCGAAAAACGGTTGCGACGCGGCGGCGTTACGTCTGACGCATCTGTACAGTGACGGGCAGGTCGTGATGAAAAACGAGCAGTTTGCCCGCTTCTATCTTGATAAAGTGCCGAGTCTGCGCCTGACCGACAAGCTGATCCTTCGCCGTCTTTCCGACGTTACGGCAAAGGAGCCGCCGCAGATCAGCGTGCCGTCACTGCCCGCCGAGTATTACGAGCTGGGACAGCTTGCGCTGAAGCAGAAGGAAAACACGCTTGCCGCCGCGATCTTTTTGCACGCGGCGAAGATCGGCTACGCACCCGCACAGAATTTTTACGCGTCCTGCTGTGAGCGCGGCATCGGTATGCCCTCAAGCGAGACCGACGCGGTGACGTGGTACACCAAGGCGGCAGAGGGCGGCTATCCGCCGGCGATTCTGAACCTTGCCAACTGCTACCGACAGGGTGTGGGGATCGAAAAGGATCCTGCGCGTGCGCTTTCTCTTTATCAAAGGGCGGCTGAGCTTGGCGATCCTGCGGCGCAGTATCTGCTTGCAAACCTTTATATGGAGGGCGAGATCGCACCCTCGAATCTTCCGCTTGCGATCAGCTGGTATAAAAAATCGGCTCTCGCGGGACACGCGAAGGCGGCAAACCGCCTGCACGAGATCTCGGCAAAGCTGACCGAGACCTTCAACCGCGCCGTGGAGCGTTACGAGGCGAAGGACTACACGAGTGCCGTACGTCTTTATACGGTTGCCGCAGAGCTTGGGCACGCGGGTGCCGCCTGCAACCTCGGCTACTGCTATCAGATGGGCATCGGCTGTGAAAGGGACTATCGCCGTGCGGTCGCCTACTACCGTATGGGGGCTGAAAACGGAAGCTCTGCCGCGATGATGAATCTTGGCGTTTGCTATCTGAAGGGGCAGGGTGTTCCCTACGATTATAAGAAGGCGAAGGAGTGTCTGCTCTTTGCAAAAGAGCACGGACACACCGCCGCTGACGCGATGCTTGCCGATATGGCGGCGCGCAAGAAACGGAAGGCGGCGCAACGCATCTATTCGCATTCGACTGCCGTTTATCACCGCGGCGAGGTGGAGGAGGCGATCCGTATGCGCGTAACGGCGGCACAGATGGGCTCGGCGCGCGCGCAGTATATTCTCGGCTGTCACTTCGAGTTTGGCGAGGGACTGCCCGAGGACAGAAAAAAGGCGGACCGCTGGTACACGAAGGCGGCAGAATCGGGCTACACGGGGCTCCGTTCGCATTTCAAGAGCGGCTTTCTGCGCGAGCGCAAGCTGCTGCAATTGAAGGCGGAAAACAGAATTTGATCTTTTCCTATAAAGAAAGGACTTTCTCCTTGCAAGGAGAAAGTCCTTTTACTTTTCAGATCAGAAGCGTTTGCGTCCCGTCCTTCGTCACGTAGTGCTGCTTCGCGCCGAGGATGTCCATCCATTTGCGCGTGACGGCGGTGCCGTACATGCGGATACGCTTCATACGCGTCAAACGCTCGACGTCGCCAAGGCCTGCATGCTCCTCGGTCTCCTCATACAACCAATCGGGGGCGCACCAGAGGCAGATTTCGGGAAGGATGGCGGCGTAGACCTCCATTGACACGTTCATATGGCCGTGGTGTGCCATTTGCACGATATCCGCCTTCAGCTGATGGCGCGACTCACGGAAAAGGAAGTCGCCGCCGTCAGGACCAAGGTCGCCGAGAAAAAGAACGCTCCTTCGCGGTGTCGTGAGCTTGAAGACGAGCGAGGCGTCGTTCATCAGGTTCGCGTAGAGTCCGTCGCGGAAGGTGTAGAGGAAATCGATCCTCACCTCGTCGACCGTGATGCTCTCGCCCTGCTTAACGACGTGCGCCTTGTCGCGGAAGCGATCCTCGATCGCCTCGAAGGCGGGGAGCATCTCGTCAAGCTCGCTGATAAAGTAATCGCGGTCAGGTGCTTCGTCCGCCTTCGGGCGCAGTTCGGCATAGCGCGGGAAGTTGTAGTAGACGCGCCCGATATCGAAATCGGCGCCGCCGTTTTTCTCCATCTCGTCAACGAAGCCCGAGATATGGTCGTTGTGCGGGTGCGTGAGGATCCACGCGGCGATATGGCGGCCGCCGATATACTCCTTCAAAAGCGGCATATCAAGCGGACGGCCGCCGTCGACGACAATGCAGTTGTTCTGCTCGGTGACGATAACGAACGCCATCATAAATTTGCTGGTTTCGGTCAGCATATGAAGTGTGGTCTGCATAGCGATCTCCTACGTTCAGGATTTGGAGTCTTCCTCTTCCTTTACGGTCTTCTCGGCGGCATCGTAAATCACGCGAATGAGCTTTTCGTAAAGAAGCGTGTCGCGCGCGCTCTTTGCAAATTCGCCCTCGCCGTAGTTCTTGTCGTAGTATTCCTCCAGCTCCTCGGTGGTGTTGAACCAGAGCTGGCTGTAGCCGTAGTAGTAGTTCATCTGGATATACTCAAGCTCCTGCTCGAGCATCTCCTGATAGCCCTCCTTGAATTCCTCGTCGGAAAGCTCGATCTTCTCTGCCTTATGGATCGCGTAGCGGACAAGCTCCTCCTTGACCCAGCCCTCGCACATCTTCTTGGCGTAGTCCTGAACCTCGGCGAAGGTCTTGAGCTTCGTGCCGTACTGCGAGTTCATCGTTTTGACGGCGAAGGACTCGAAGGTGTCGCCCTCGTGCACCGCGCCGACGTAGTCGTAATACTCACGCAGGGATGCGAAGAGGTTCTGGAAGTAGTAGTTGTACGCCTCCTCGGGGTACTTTTTGACCGTTACCTTATCAAGAACGGCGTTCCAGATGGTCTGGTAGTTTTGATTGATGGTCGCCTGCTCGTTTTCCTCGAAGAGGTATTCCTCGATCGATTCAAGGAACTCTGCCTTCAGCACCTCGAAGCCGTTTTCCATATCCTTGTACTTGGCGTAGTAGGTGTCGTAGTCCTTTTCGGTGTAGCCTTCGGGAACGAATTTGCACTTGCCCTTATCGAGGATGAAGTCGATGTTCTCCGCTGCAAGCTCGTAGTCGACGAAGGACTCAATGGTGACGTAGATCGTGATCTCGTGACCGTTGAGATAGTAGTAGGTGCCGTACGCCTCGTCTCCCTCGGGTACGAAGTCGTCGGGCAGGGTCACGGTGATCGGGTGGACGTTCTGCGTGAGGATGTCGGTGACGGTCGCCTCAACGCTAAGGGTGACCTTTGCCTTCTTCTCGTCAACACCCTCTGCCTTTTCAACGACGACGATCTCCTTATCGGCGATCTCGAAGCTGACGACGTCGGTGCGCTTTTTGCCGAGGAATTTCTGATAATAGGTAGCAATATCGCCCGTGTCGATGCCAAGATCGACAGCCTCACCCGTTCCGTCCTTGTAGATATGCTCCTCGGCGGTGCCGTCGCCGTCCTTATCGTAGAGATATTTGACGGTGTAATCAACGAGCACGAGGTTGTCCTTGACCGACAGGGTGTCCGCGCCCTCAACCGAGGTGGCGGGGATGAGTCCGACGAGTGCTTCCTCGATGCTCTCGTCCCAGAAGCCCTTCGCGCCAAGCACGAGAGCGTAGCCGTCGGAGGAGAGGATCTTGACCTCGGTCGTGTTGCCGTACGCCTTCGTGTAGTAGCTGATCACCAGCTCGTCGGTGTTGCCGACGGGCTTCAGGTATTCCTTCTTTTCCTTGTTTACGGCATCCTTGTAAAGATAGCGAAGGTAGTCCTCGTAATACTCGGTGATCTCCTCCTCGGTGATCTCGGTCTTATAGCCGAGCAGTGCGAGGGCAAGTCCCTTGTACTGATCCGCGGTGATCGTGATATAAGGGGAAAGATCGGTGCCGAGGTAGTCGAAGTTTTTCTCTATGTACTGGTAGTTCGGCGTTGTGGAGGCGGCGGGGGTGTTTTCGTCATCGCCGCAGCCTGCGAATGCAAAAAGCGACGAGAAAAGCATAAGTGCCGCCAAAAGCAGGGTCATCGTTTTTTTCATATCTGATCTCCTTGTATACGGTAGGAATCCGCCGCGGCAGTCGCCAGGCGGTCGCACCGTTCATTGTAATCGTGCCCATTGTGTCCGCGCACCCATTCAAAGGTCACGGTGTGGGTCTCAAGAAGTGAGAAGAGCGTCTCCCAAAGATCGGGGTTTTTTGCCTCCTCCTTCGCACTTCGGCGCCATCCCCGCGCGCGCCACGCCGCCGCCCAGCCGAGATTGATCGCATCTACTAAGTATTTGGAATCCGAGTACAGCGTGACCTCACACGGCTCCTTCAGGGCGGAAAGCCCTGCGATCGCCGCCGTCAGCTCCATGCGGTTATTGGTGGTCTGTTCCTCGCCGCCCGAAAGCTCACGCTCAAATTTGCCGTACACCAGAATTGCGCCCCAGCCACCGGGGCCGGGATTCCCGCGGCATGCGCCGTCGGTGTAGATCTCAATTTTCTTCATACGCCTGTTTGCTCAAAAAGCGAGGGAGTGCTCCCCCGCTTTTTCTATTTTATTTGCTCGTCGCTTCCTTGAAGGTCAGCGATTCGTTCTTCAGCTTGGTGTCGTAGAACTTACCGAGCGAACGCGAATAAAGAAGCTTCTCGTAGCACTGCTCCTCGAGCTGCTTTGCCGTTTCGTAGAAGCTGTCTGCGTAGTCGGAAAGTCCGAGCTCCTCAAACTGCTGTGCGTTGGTGTAGTAGCTGTTGACGCCGCTGTCCTTGCAGAGCTTCTTGAATTCCTCGTCGGTCGCACGGTCGATCGTTACGCCTGCGAGGTCTGCAAGACCGTAAAGGATCATCAGATCCTTGCAAACGCCCTGTGCCTCGGTCTTGAGGTATTCCTTTGCCGCCTTCATATCGGGGATCTGCGCTGCGGTCTTGTTGCCGAGCATAACGCGCAGGAATGCAACGAACTCGGGATACTGTGCCTGCAGCTGCTCTGCCGTGTAGGTCACGTTCTTACCTGCCGAGGTGGTGACCGTGTAGCCCGCGTTGTAGTAATAGTACTTCGCGTTGTTGATCATCTCGTCAACGTAGCCGTTGATGTAGGACTTCGGATACTTCTTTACCTCGATCTTGGAGACGAGTGCCTTCCAGAGCGCGTCGTTTGCGTTGCTCTTTTTTGCCGCCTCATACTGTTCCTCGTAGGGAGCGGTCACGGACGCGCGGTACGCCTTTACAGCCTCCTCGCCCGTTTTGTCGGTCTTGAACTTCAGGATGTTCTTAACGGTATCCTCGTTCAGCTCGGGGACCGTGTAGTCCTGTACCTGTGCGATGATGCAGTAGTAGGTCACCTTCTCGGTTGCCGTCGAGGTAGCACTCTTCTTCTCATCGACGGTGTAGCTGACCGTCTTCTCCTCGGTGACGTATTCGACCTTATAGGTGAAGGTGATCGTCACGGTCTCATCGCTGTCCTTCTTCGGCTTGACCGTGAGGTCGACCGTATACTCGGTGCCCTCCATGATCACGATCTCGGAGCTTTCTGCCATCGCGCCGCGCAGGTAGGTCTCGAGGTCGTCGTCCATATCGGTGTAGTCCTCTTTGCTCGCGAGGTTCAGACGCGAGGTCGCGGTTGCAGCGTACTGCTTCGGATTCTCACCGTCCTTCTCGTCCTTGTAGACGGCGGAGTAGGTGACGTAGATCGTATGTGCAGAGGTGATGCGGACGGGGTCTGCGTTATCTGCGGACACGTCCTTGAAATAGGTGTCGCCCGGCTTTACGGGATTCTTGATCAGCTCAGCTTCAAGATTTGCGCTGAACTTGTTCTCGCCGAGAATAAAGCTCGTGGGCTTCTTCGTCGAGGTCGTGGTGGACGAGGACGAGGACGAGGAGTCGCCCGCCTTTGCGTCGTCCTTCTTCTCTTCCTCGATCTCGGGAAGCACGAACTTGCCGTTTGCACGGTCGTAGTAGAAGTTGTTATCCTTCGATCCGCTTGCCTTGACGGCGATGTAGTACATGTAAGCGCCGTCGCCCTTTTCAAGCGTTGCGTCGCCCGTCCAGCCATTCGCCTCGGTCAGCTCGTCACGGATGAACTTGTTCTTCAAAAGGGTTGCCGCGATCTCGGCATCGACGGCGTCGGTGACGATCTTCTTGTAGTCGGGCAGGGTCGCCTCGACCTTGATGCCGTTCACCGTGTCAACGGTGAAGTCCTTCAGGTACTTTTGCATGTCCTTCTTTTCAAAGTTGAACGTGCCGCAGGAAGCAAGCACTGCGGTCAGAAGAAGCACGAGTGCAAGCAAGGAGATGAGTTTTCTTTTCATGGTTTTCGTTCCTTTTTTATTTTGCTGTGGATTTTGAATTTTCGTTACATATTATTATAACACATTCTACGGAAAAAGCAAATCTTTTTTTCATTTTTTATGAAAAATCAATAACGAACACCCGTATCAATCGTTTCTCCGTTCATCAAACGGATCAAATTGTAAACTATAGTTTTCAAATCCGAGGTATAAAGATAGAATTGCGCGTCCCCGTCGAGCGACAAAAGCACGCGTCCCGAGGAATACGGATAGAAGCGATAGACGTGCGACTCCCCGTTCATCAGGTGGAGCGTATAGGTCAGCATACAGTTTTCCTCGGTCATGATCGACGGAAGGTCGAGGGTGAGGTCTGCCGTGCCCTTCAGCTTCGTGTAAATGAACAGGGCGTTGAGCATATTGAACTGACTTGCGTTCACACGCTCACCCGACACGGTCTCGGTGACGTAGAGGACGGGATTGCCCGTGCTTGCCTCGTTATTCTCACGCGTGATGCGGAAGTTAAATTCACCCTTGAAATCGTCGAAGTTGACCTTGTAGTCCGCGCCCTTGACGTTGTAGTAGTGTACCGCCTGCAGATAGTCGGAGACCCAGCGGTCAAGCTCCCAGTCCTCAAGGAATTTGAGGGTGGCGGCGTCGACCTTCGCAACGATGCTGTAAACGCCGCTGCCGACGTAGTAGAAGGATTTGCCGTTTTCGGTCATCTTGCGGCTGATATAGAGGCGGTTTTCGGCGTAATCCGAGACGTAGGGGTTGCCGTCGTCGCCCTCGCGGAAGGCGGTCGGCATACCGAACAGGACCGTCATATAATCAAGTCCGTACTCGGCGATGATCGCGTCGTTCAGACCGATTTTCACGATCTCGCTACCGACCAGCGGTGCGAGGCTGTCAAGCACGTCCTGGAAATCGGGGGTGCTGACGACGTAGCTGCGAAGATTTGAGGGGGCGGTGAATACGTAGGACGCATCGGCGTGGAAGATATCCTCCTCCTTCTCACCGATCACGTTGACGAGAAGGCGGGGGTTATAGCAGTATTCGACGGTCAGCTCGAGCTTCACTGCACTGCCCGCGAAAAGTGAGGGATAGCCCTCGTTTTTCGGGATATCAACGTCCTTTTGCGTGAGCGTTTCGCCGATCTCTGCATTGAGGATATACGGACGCAGAAGGCGGGCGAATTTATCGCTCTGCCCGCTTGCGTCGAGGCTCATATCGACCTGCGCGACGCCGTGGTACAGCTCGCTGACACCGCGAATGATCTTATAGCTGACGAAGGCGACGTCGGTCTCCTTTACGCGGTAGCCCGCCTCGTCGTGCAGCTCGTTCTTCGTGCCCTGTCCGCCGAGGATGGCGAAGTGGCCGATGTGGTACTGTGCGCTCTGCGAGCCGCTCGGGGTCGGGGTGGTGAGCGTCGGGGAGACGAGATAGGTCTCGGGCGCTGAAAGCGCGTACTGCAAGGACGCCGCGTCGTTGACGTAGACCGCGTTGCGTCCCTCAAGTCCGACGTAGTAGGTCTGTCCGCTGACGGTCGGCTTGCCGACGTAAACGCGCAGGGTCTTGTTTGCGCCGTCCTTTTCGGTCTCCCACAGCTCCAGCTCAAACCACGCCTCGCAGGTGTCGGCGGTCAGACCGTAGCTTGCCATGACCTCGTCGGTGACGGTGCCCTCGATCAGTCGCTCCCGCACGTAAAGGCAGGCGACCGACGTGATCGCGTAGGAAAGTCCGTACTCGTCAAAGACGGGGGCGGGATTCTCCTTGCCGTCGTAGAGCGCGCCGTCGATCGCGATATGGAAGGTCGGGGAGTTTTTGCCCGTGCTGACGAGCTGATACTCGCCGCTTTTCACGTGGTAGGTGATTCTTTTGATCTCTTCGCGCTCGAGCTTCTCGAAAAGCAGACGCTTTTTGCCCATCGCGCCCTCCCCTTCCTCGGGCTCAAGCAGGACCGAGGGCTTCTCCTGCTCCTCGGCGAAGGGGTTGACGACGACAAGATAGACCGCAAACAGAACGAGGAAGACGGCGGTAAAGATCAGGGATAAACGAATTTGCTTTGTCATAGCTTCCTCCTTCTTATAAATAGCGGCGGCGGATGCGGATCACGACGCACACGATCGGTGCGGCGATCGCCGGCAAGAGAACGATCAGGGTGTAAAGCACGATCCTACCGAGCGTGAGTCCCTCGGTGGATTCAAATGCGTCGCTTTGCAGACGGTTGCCGCCGTAGGTCTCTTGGTTGTTGAGGTTTGCGGCACCAAGCTCCATCGGAGCGTAAACGTCGGTGCGCGAGATCTCACGCAGAACCGACGCCGTGATATCGCGGTTGGCGTAGGCGGCGTTTTTGAGGAATTCACTCGAGATCATCTCGGAGCCGCCCGCGGTAAAGACGTAGGAAAAATGGTCGTTGCCACGATTGTCGGTATAGATCTGCGTGGAGATCGCCGCCAGCACGAAGGGGCCGCCCTGTGCGACGGTCTCGCTTCCCTTGACGACCTGCGCACCCGCACTTGAAAGGAAGAAGGGGGAAACGCCGCGGCAAAGCGAGATGTAGTTATAATGGAATTCGTAGCTCTCCTCCTCACCCCACGTGAGCGAGAGCGGGCGGACGTCCTTCAGGATCGTCTTCGGCGGTGCGACGAGGTCGGCGATCGAGCTGTAATAGGAATGACCGACCGCGGATTCGTCGTTTGCGTTGCCGTAGGTGGCGATCAGGGTTTTACCGCCCGCCGCGGGGTCAAGGCTTTCCTTGGTGTCGGCAACGGTCCCATCGCCGACGGCAAGTCCCCACTCGCCGAGAAACTCGTTGAGGTTCGGCAGGGTATGCTCGGGGTCAAGGAATACCATCGTCGAGCCGTACTCGCCGCACAGATAGCGGTCAAGCCGCTCGAGCGCAGGCTTTTCGTAAAGACTGTGTAAACTATCGTTTACAAAATCGGTCTTCGGCTCAATGACGAGCAAAAGGGCGCAGTCCTCGGGGACGTCCTGCTTTTCAAGATCGACGGTGCCGACGGTCATACCCGTTTCAAGGAGGAGTCGGTAGAATTCCTCAAGGTATGCGTTGTCGGGGTGGTCGGCGTTGTTCGGATCGTAGTACAGCTCTCCGTGCCCGACCGAGAAATAAGCCGAGGGGAGCGAGCTTGCGGCGACGGTCAGAATGGCGGTCGCCATTTTGTATTCGCCCTGGAACGCCCAGACGGTCTCGCCGTCGGATTCGGTCGACCAGAAGGCGTTTTGCCCGTAGATCGCGTAGCGCGCGCCGCTGCTGAAGATCACGTCGGTGGGAAGGATCTCGCTGGCGCCCGTGATGCGGAAGCGCTCGACCCGCTCGGGCTCTTTTCTGATATTGACGGTCTCGACCGTGATGCGGTCGCTTTTCTTTGCGACCTCAAGCGCGAGGATATAGACGTGGCGCAATCGCTCGTTTGCGTACAGCACGTCGGGGTCACTGCAGAAGGTGACCGTGATATCCCGATCGACCGATGCCATCGTTTGCTCCATCAGATCGGTCATCGTATAGAGCCCCTCGGCAGAAAGGTCGGTGAAGATATTCTTCTTCCTCGCAAGATGGGTGAACAGGATATTCCCGACCAGAAGCAGAAGGATCGAAAGCAGGGAGATCGAGGCAAACAGCAGATAACGCCCGCGCCGTCCGCCGAAGAACCGTTTGATTTTTGAAAGCTTCATTCACAATTCTCCTTTTCAGCGGAATTTGCGGCGCAATCCGACCGCAACGCCGAAGGCGAGGATCAGAAGCGGCAGGACGACGGCACCGAGGATCAGGAAGGTGCGTGCCCCGCCCATCGTCAAGCCCTCGATCGCGGTGGTCACGTAGGGCATTTCGGTGCAGCCGATCGGCATCGGGGACGCGGTCTCGTCCATCAGCTCAATGGCGGCGTAGAGGAAATCCGCGTTGGAATAGCGGTTGCTGTAAATGTAGCCGCTGTCGGCGAAGCGGACACCCGAAAACAGAAGGAGCTGTCCTTCCCCCTTCGTCGACAGAGTGACGACGGGGTATTCGCCCTGCTCGCTGACAAGCTCGCCGTCGCGCTCACTCTCACCCGTGACGAAGAGCAGCGGCTCAACGCTCACGCCGTCAAGCTTTCTCTCCGTGATACGGGCGGCACGCGCCATAACCGAGCCGAAGCTGTCGTAGGGAGCGGTACGCGCCTTCATCAGCGCGGCGTGCGCCGAGGTGCCGTAGGCCGTGGCGAGGGCGTAGCCGTCGGGCGTGATCGAGGTGGAAAAGTCGCGTAGCGTCGCCTTTTCACAAATAACGCCGTATTCGGCGAGGAAATTTTCAAAATTCGGGAGCGAGACCTCTGCGCCGTCAAAGAAGACCGTGAGGTTTCCGCCGCGCGCGAGGTAGCTTTCCAGCTTTTCGATCTCGGCAATGACGCCCGAGCCCTCCGCACCCTTTGAAAAGTCGTAGGTGGGATTCGAGATGACGAGCATCGTCGCATCCTCGGGGATGCTTTCAAGCGTCAGATCGATGGTCTTGACCGTGTAGCCGCCAAGCCCGAAAAGATTGCCGAGCGCGAGCGTCGAGCTTTCTCCGTGCTGGGTCGTGAAATAGACGGTCGGACGGTTGGAGTGAACGACGGAGCCGATAAGGTAGGAGAACATCTGCTCGCCGACGTAGGCGATCGGCGTGTCGTTGTTGGCGTTTTCATAGCGGAAAAAGCCCTTCATATCCTGCGTGACGTAGGTGTCGGTTCCGAGGTTGGATTCCACGATAACGGTGGTTTCCAGGATCGTGTCAACGCCGTCGGGACCGCGATAGTCCGAGACGCTGTCGGGATCCAGATAGATATTGGTGAAATCGACCGAGACGAAGCTGTACTTTTCTTCCAGCTGACGCGCAGTCCGAAGGACCGATTGGCAGTAGGCGTCGATCTTCAGCTCATCCTCACCCATACAGAACAGAATGCGTACGCGCGCATCCTTCGGCAGGTCGGCAAAGACCGCCTCCGTACCCGTTCCGATCGTGTGCTCCTGCCGCTTTTCGGTGTAAGTATAGACGTTATACTCGTAGGCAAGCGCGTAGATCACCGCATTCGCCATCACGACCATCAGAAGGAAGGAGGCGATCAGCGCGGCAAGCGAGAGCCTGCGCCGTGTTTTCGGCTTTAGTTTCAGTTTTTTCTTCATTGGGGGCGCTCCTTATTCGTAACGGCGGCGGTGGAAAACGGCAACCGTCAAAAAGAGGAAAATCGCCGTAAAGGACAGATAGTAGATGGCGGCGGAGTAATCGAAAATGCCCTGCGTGAACGCGGAAAAGCGCGAGAACACCGACAGCGAGGCAACGATAAAGCGCGCCCAATACTCGCCAAGGAGCGAGTTGAGCAGCGAGATACCAAGCTGAAGGACGAGGATGCCGATCGTACCGACCGCAGCGGTCAGCTGGTTTTCGGTCAGCGCGGAAACGAATACGCCGATCGCGATGAACGCCATACCCGCAAGCAAAAGCGCTAAATAGTTACCAAAGAGCATTCCGAGCTTGACGCTTCCATAAATTTCCAGTATCGGGAAAAACAGGAGCGTGACGGTGAGCGCACCCGCGTAGACGGTAAGCGCGGCGAGAAATTTTGCGAATACCATACTGAAAAGCGAGACGGGCGCAGTCAGAAGAAGCTGCTCGGTCTTCTGCTTGCGCTCCTCGGAAAAGAGCTTCATCGTCAGAAGCGGCAGAAGCACGATCATCCCGTAAAGAAGCACCTGAAAATAGCCCGTGACGTCGGTGGTCATTGCGTAGAGCGTGGTCAGGCTGAACACGAGTGCCGCGGTAGCGAGGAAAAACGCGAGGAATATGTAACCGATGGGCGTCGTGAAATAGGCGCGCATCTCTCTTTTATAAATTGCTATCATCTTTTACCCTTCCTTTTCTTGCTTTCCTTCTCTGCCTTCTCGCCCTCAACCAGACGCAAAAAAATCTGCTCGAGGTCGGTTCCGATCGGCTCCAGCGCGAGCATCGGCCAATTCTTGCCCGCGCAAAGCGTGAAGATGCTGCGGCGGATATCCACCTTGCTCATTGATTCAACGATGAATACGTAGCTTTCGCCGTCGCGCTCGGGAAGTGCTTCGACCTTTGCAACGCCGCTTTGCTCACGCAGTGCGGCGGCGACCTCCTTCTGCGGGCCGCAGATCTTCACGCGGAAGCTCTGCGCGTCCTCAAGACGGCGTGCGAGATCCTCGGTCTTTGCGTTTGCGATGATCTTTCCGCGGTCAATGATGATGATGCGCTCGCAGACCGCCTGCACTTCTGGTAAAATATGGGTGCTGAGAATGACGGTATGCTTCTTTCCGAGGGTGCGGAGCAGATTGCGCACCTCAATGATCTGCTTGGGGTCAAGACCGACGGTCGGCTCGTCGAAGATCAGCACGGGCGGATCGCCGATGAGCGCCTGCGCAATGCCGACGCGCTGGCGGTAGCCCTTTGAAAGATGCGAGATCAAACGGTGATAGACGTCCTCAAGGCGCACGACCTTGCAGATCTCCGCAAGATGCGCTTCCCTATCCAAGGTACAGCCCTTCAGATCGTATACGAAGTTCAGGTATTCCTTTACCGTCATTTCGAGGTAAAGCGGCGGTTGCTCGGGCAGATAGCCGATCTGTCGCTTGACGTCCTTCGGCTTTTCGAGGATATCGACGCCGTTTACGCGCACCGATCCCGAGGTTGCGGACAAATAGCCCGTCAGAATATTCATCGTCGTGCTTTTTCCCGCGCCGTTGGGGCCGAGCAGACCGACGATCTCCCCTTCTCCTATACTCAGCGAAACGTCGTCCAGCGCGTAAACGTTGCCGTAGCGTTTCACAAGATTCTCAATTTCTATCATATCGGTTCCCTTTCAGGTCAAATTAACTGTATCAGTCTAACATTGTCGAATTAAATCTACTTAAATCAGAAAGCGGTGTCCTCACCCGGTAATTTGCAGACGTCGACCCATTCGAGCGCGCCCGAAACGCGGAAAAGCTCGTTTGGCGAAAGCTCGATGGCGTTATTCGCCTCGCCACAGGCGGGAAAAACGCTTTCAAAGCGCAAAAGGCTGTCGTCAAGGTAGATCCTGACGCCCTCCTTCACGCCGAAGGGACAGACACCGCCGATCTCGTGTCCGATCAGCGTCTCCACCTCGTCGGGCGACAGCATCCGCGGCTTCGCGCTGAAGCGGAATTTAAATTTTTGATTGTGAATGCGTGCATCCCCCGCGCAAACCAGGAGCAAAAGCTCCGAGCCGACGTGAAGTGACAGCGTTTTTGCAATTCTCGCCTCCTCGACACCCAGAGCGGCGGCGGCAAGCGGCACGGTCGCACTTGAGACCGAAAAGCTGCGGATCGCTCCGTCAAGCCCGAATTTTGCGAGATGTGCGCGTGCATTTTCAAGGGACATACTGCACTCCTCCTTTGCGGTGACGACTTGTACTTTCATTCCTTATTATTATACTGCTTTTCGCCCGTAAAGTCAATCCCTTTTGCAGAGTTGGTAGCATTTGTTTCGCATCTTCCGCAGATCCTTCGACGTGTCCCGTGGGACAAATCCTTCGCATTTTGTTTCACGTGAAACATTTTGGCAGCTTCTGTCTTTCTTTGTTTCACGTGAAACATTTTTGCAAAAATCCGTCGATTTTTGTTCCACGTGAAACATTCTGACAAAAAATGCGTGAATTTTTGATTGACACGGCGCATCCTTCTATGGTATACTGTTAGTAACAGTAAATTTGCTACAAAACGGAGGGAAATATGGCAAAAATCATTTCATTTGCGAACCAGAAGGGCGGCGTTGGCAAAACGACCACCGCGATCAATATATCCGCCGCAATGGGTCGCCTCGGAAAAAGAGTCCTGCTTGTGGATATGGACCCGCAGGGAAATGCCACCGCAGGGCTTGGAATTACGAAAAACAAGCTGACCGTATCGGTTTACGACGCGCTGATCGAAAAAGCAGACCCCAAATCGGTCGTACATAAGACGAAATTTACGAATTTGTCCATTATGCCCTCAAACATTCTGCTTGCGGGAGCCGAGCTTGACCTCAGCCAGATGGAAAATCAGGCACTTTGCGCAAAAAAGATGCTCGCGCCGCTTGCAGAGGACTACGATTATATTTTTATCGACTGTCCGCCCGCCTTGGGTCTTTTGACCGTCAACGCGCTTGCGGCGTCCGACGGCATTATCATCCCGATGCAGTGTGAGTATTACGCGCTTGAGGGGCTTTCCCAGCTGATGATCACCGTCCGTAAGGTGCGCCAGCTCTACAATCCCAATTTGGACATCACGGGCATTCTTTTGACGATGTATAATAAGCAATTGCTCCTGACCAAGCAAGTTAAGGAAGAAATTGCCAAATATTATGCCGAAAAGCTCTTCAAGAATGAAATTTCACGCTCGGTCAAGCTGAGCGAGGCGCCGAGCTTTGGTAAACCCATCTGCTATTATGCGCGTTATAACAAGGGCGCGCTTGAATACCAGGCGGTCGCCAAGGAAATTTTAATGCGGATCTAACGTTTCACGTGAAACAATTGAGAAAGGATGACGAAAAATGAAGAAAAATTCTGCACTCGGACGCGGTATTGACGCCATTTTCCTTGAAAATGCGCTGGAAACACAGGAAAACGAGGGGGCAAAGACCCTTCGCATCAATCAAATTGAACCGAAAGCGGGACAACCCCGTAAAAACTTTGATACGGAAGCACTTTCACAGCTTGCAGACTCGATCGCCGTACACGGCGTGCTGCAGCCGATCCTCGTGCGCAACCTGATCGACGACCGTTACCAGATCGTGGCGGGGGAGCGCCGTTGGCGCGCCTCAAAGATGGCGGGGCTGACCGAGGTGCCCGTCGTGATCGTAGACGGTGACGAGCAGAAGGTAGCGCAGATCGCCCTGATCGAGAATATTCAGCGCGAGGATCTCAATCCGCTTGAGGAAGCGATGGCATATCGCTCGCTTGCCGAGGAATATCATATGACGCAAGAGGAAATTTCGCAGAAGATCGGCAAAAGCCGCAGTGCGATCGCCAATATTATGCGCCTTTTAGAGCTTCCAAAGGAGCTTTTGGGGCTGGTCGCCGACGGAACGCTCTCCGCAGGACACGCCCGCACCCTGCTTTCCCTGCGTGAAAAGGAGGATATGCTCCTTCTGGCAGAGAAGACCGCCGAAAACGAGTGGTCGGTCCGCACGCTTGAGGATGAGGTCAGAAAACACCTTGCACGCAAGGCAAAGGCAGAGAAGGACGCCGAGGAGGAAGCCGAGGCAAAGCCCCTGCAGATCGATTACGTGGCGGAGCTTGAAAACCGTATGATGCGCAATCTCGGCAGAAAGGTCAAGATCTCCGCAAAGAAGGGTAAGCAGTCGGTCACCATCTTCTACGAGGACAACGAGGACCTCGAGATCCTGCTCTCGCAGATCTGCGGAAAGGACTTTAACAACGAGCTTTGATCCTTAAGCCCATTTAAGGCTGATCGGTTAGAATCAACATAAGAGGAAAACATTCTATATTTTCCATTTTTTACCAGACGAGGTTTCTATGTCTCTCTTTCAAGAGCTATACACGTATTTTTTAGAGAACTGCTATCGGGTACGCCTGACGGGATACCGCTTTTTCAAATTAGATACGACGGGCGAGTTTTTCGTGATGCTCATCCTCGGTATTTTTCTCGGCATCTTTCTTGCATCGCTTGCGGTGATCTATCAGAAGCGTTATCTTGGCAGATTTATCACGCGATTACAGCAAAAATCGGCATTTTCCGAGGAAAATGCGCAAAGTCTTGCCGATCTTGGGCTTGCGCGTAGCTTTCTGATCCGCCACAACCTGCAAAGTCAGGGGTCCGTGATGCGAAAGCTCGTACGGCTCGTGACCCCCGAGCGGACGGATACACCCGTGGCGGCAGAGAAGTGCGAGGGGGAAGCGTGCGAGGGGGAGCCGAGCGACACGAAAAAGAAAAAGCCGAAGCTCTCCCTGCGTGAGACGATCGACTTTGACGCGACGCGCTTTTATATCCCCGAGGAGCTGCGCTATCGCGCGGAATTCAGATTCCGCCGCCGCGGATCGACACCCTTGCTCATTCTCTTTTCCTTCCTCGTTTGCGCGGTGCTTTCCGTGATCTTTATCCTGTTTTATCCCGATCTGATCAGGCTTGCAGATAATACGCTTGGTCTGTTTATGTAAAAAAGCAGTCTTAAACGAGGTGGATCCCAAAGAGTTCACAGAAAAAAGGCACAAAACACCTCTTATGGTACAACGATACCATAAGAGGTGTTTTGTTATGGCAAAAAGGACAAAGGCTGTCTGTACTTGCGGAAGATCGGTTTGTTTTTTTGCTCCAAGAATTAAAAACAGGAAGAGGGAATTTCCTCTCCCTGTCTTTTTTGCGCCTTTTTCTTTCCGTGAACTGTTCGGGGCTCACTTCCATACGCAGACGCTCTTTTGTAGGTGCGGGTTCAATTGCACTTCCAATAGTCCTCTGCATACCGAGCGGTCAAGTAATAGGCTGCATTCTTCGGATCCCGCAATTCGTCCTCATAAATACCGCCCTCATAGGATCCTCCCAACGAGGAACGATACCAGCCATTCATATTCTCAAATTCCGCGTATTCAAGCGAAGATCCTGTAAAAGCACATCTCTCAATCAACGTCACGCTTGCGGGGATACGAATGCTCTTGAAGACACAGGATCTGAACGCGTAATCCTTGATAGTCTTAACGGTAGAGGGGAGCGTGATCTCCGTAAGACCCGTGCAGCCGCTAAACGAACTGCTGCCGATGGTCTCAATGCCCTCGCTCAAAATAACGCTTTCAAGATTTACGCAGCCTTGGAAGGCATGGTCTCCAATGGACTTAACGTTTGTGATCACGAGCGTTTTCAGAGACGACGGAATGCGGTCTACGTAACAATCGGACGCGTCGAAATAGTAGAGCAGTCGAGAGAAGGGACCCTCCAGTCTTTCCAGCGCGTTACAGCCCTGAAACGCCGCCGAACCGATTCTCGTGACACAATCGGGGACTGTTACGTCCTGTAGCGCAGCGTTTCCGCAAAACGCATACATATAGATCTCGTAATCCCCTCCCTGATAATCGGCGGGCAGGGTTATAACGCGATCGGTACCGCGATATTCCAGCAGAAAATGGTAGCCGCCATAGGTATAGAAGGTATAGTCGCCCTGATAAACGAGCTTACTGCTTCCCGTATGGACCTCCCTTGCTCTCAAGCCGTAGGAGGTCTTCGTCAGCTCAAGCGAGGAGAGATTGATGACCTCCACAAGCTTCGGGCAATTGGCAAATGCGGAGTCACCGATAGCGGTAACCGCCGCGGGAAGCGTCACGCTGACAAACTGAAACTCTCCTTTGAAGGCACAGGGAGCGATCTCATACGTCTGCCCGTCCCCAAAGCTTGCGGGTAAGATGATAGCGGTATCGGCTCCGATATACTCCAAAAGATAATTTTTGCCGTCCTTGGAATAGAAGATAAAGTCATCCTGATAAATAAGCCGACTGCTGCCCGTGTGTATATCTTCTTTTCCTTCAAGACCGTATTCATTCGCCGTGAGGTCGACTGACGAATTGTTGATGATCTCCACGAGCTTTTCGCAGACACGGAACGCGCCCTCGTCAAGGCTTGTCAAACCGTTTCCAAGCGTAACGCTGAGAAGATCGTAGCAGAAGCGGAAAAGGTTTGTACCGACAGTCTTGACACTGTCGGGGAGCACGACTGTCACTAGCGACTCACAATGCTCAAACGCGGAATCGCCGATCCTTTCAAGATTCGAGCCGAAGGTGATCTCTGACAGTGCGGTGCAAGACTGAAAGGCATAGTTGCCAATTTCGGTGAGGCTGTTCGGCAGCTTTACACTCTCAAGCCTTTTACATTCTTCGAAAGCGCCGAGCCCAATCTTCTCGATCCCTTCGGGGATCACGATGCTGACTAAGTTCTTACATTTCTCGAAAGCAGAGCTGCCAATGCTCGTAACCTTGTTGCCGAAAGTGATCTGCGAAAGATATTCACAGCCGGAAAAGGCAGCGCGCGGGATCTCGGTGATGCCGTTTCCGATCTTTAGGCGTTTCAGCGCGGTACAACTTGAAAATGCGGACGGTCTCATCTCTGTAACGCTATCGGGAATCACGAGCTCCGAAATGTCGCTACAGCCCGTAAAGGCACAGTTGCCGACGAATGCAAGCTTCTGCGGTAGATCAAGCGCCGTCAGGCTGCGACACTGATAAAAAGCAAAGGACTCGATGCTTGTAAGGCTCGACGGCAGATCGACGGTCTCAAGCTTCTCGCACTGATAGAAGGCGTAGGGCCCAATGCTCTCAACCCCGTTGCCGAGCCTGACGCTTTGCAGGCTTACGCATTTATAAAACGCTTCGGTATCGAGCTTTTTAACCGTGTCAGGAAGAACGATACTCTCAAGGAAATCGCAATTGCGGAATGTGGAGGGCTTGATCTCCGTGCAGTTGGTAACGGTGACGCTTTTGAGGGTTTCGGGGATGCTGAAGCGATAATTCTGATTCATTTTTTCGGAGGGGTAATGCGCACGATCCGGGTAGACAAGGTTAACGGCGCCCCCGAAAATACTGCCAAAATGCGACTGATAGTCGGTTGCCGCAGCGCTCACACCGACGAAGGGCAACGTAATGCTGACAAGCGATTTGCAGCTCAAAAACGCCCCTTCGTTGATATACGTGACGTAGTCGGGCACGACAAGCTCCGACACGAAACGGTCCTTGACTCCCGTGACCGTACAGGTCGTGGCGGTAGAGGTGAACTCGAAGCTCGCCATTTCGCTCTTCATCGCGAATTTTGCGGTCAGGTCTTCTTCAACGGTAAGCTGACAGGTCGCAGCGTCCGAAACCAATCGATCGCCGCTGTACCAGCCGAGGAATTCATAACCGAGATTGGGGGTAGCGGTTACGGTAATGCTTTGCCCGTACTTGTACTCACCGCTATGGGAAAGCGTGCCCATCGCGGGATCGGCGCTGCTCAGGGTGTGACGGTCACGCTTGTAGTAGAGCTTTAAAACCAGCGTTCCGTTGCCGTTGATCCTTCCGCTGTACGTGCTTTTGTCGAGCTCTCGGGTGTAGTGGGGGAAGGTTTTCAGCGCGGCTATCACGTCGGTATCGGTCGTACCGCTGCGGTTTTCGGTCAGCGCGAGGTCCAGCGTGTAGCCGTCGCCGTTGGCGTTTTCAAAATAATATTCAATTTTGTACGGCGTATCGGTGTTTGCCTTCCAGCTTGCCGTAGCCCGCAAATCACCCATGATCGGCTGCGTAAAGTCATAGCTCCAGCCTGTGAAGGTATAGCCCGCACGCAAGATCACGGGGGCGTCGATCACGCTTCCCTCCTCAACCTGCTGACCCGCAACCGAGCTGCCGCCGTTTGTAACGAAAGAAACGGTATAGGTCGGACGGCGGCGCAGGGTAACGGTGTAAAGTTTCATCTCGTTTCCGTTTTCGACGAGAACGTAGAAGGTGTTGTCGCCGAGCTCAAGCGTAGCGATCTTGCTGTTAAGTACCTGCGAGCAGGAGATATCGTGCGCGACGATGTATCTTGCGCCGTCGGCAACCCTGATATCGTTCAAAAAGGAAAAGGTCTCCGTAGCGTTCGAAAGCGTTCCCGTCAGCGTGTCGCCCTCAAGCGTGAGCGCACCTGATTTGATTGCAACACCCTGAAGATTTGCGGGGATCACGGTCTGCTCGACCAGAACCTTACCGCAAAGCTCGCAATGCGAACCCTCGGTGCGTCCATCCTCGGTCTCGCTCGGCGGAACGAACGGGTCAGTTACGGGGGTATGCTCCTCGGTCTTTGCAATCGACTCTGTCTGCACGGTCTGTCCGCAGGTGCCGCAGATCTTTTGCCGCGTGCCCTCGTCCTTACAGGTGGGTTCTGCCGTCACGACCCAATCTCCGGGGGTATGTACGTGCACGGTCTCTTCCCATTTCGCGGAAAGCCGCAGATCTGCCGTAAGAGCAGTGTTCAGCAAAGACTCTGCCGTAAAGGGCTCCGTACTGCCTTCCGTATACCAGCCGAGGAAGGTGTAGCCCTCCCTTGTCGGGTCGGACGGCAGGCTGACGCGCTCATTGCCCGCGGTGCTGATGCTCAAGTAGACCTCTCCCTCAACCATAAATTCAATTTTATACGCTGTGGCGTCCTCCCGACATCCGAGAAACAGACAAAGCAGAAGCGAAAGTGTCAGAATCAAGTACAAAAGTTTTTTCATCGTTTTTCTCCTTGCAATCATAAATGGTATCTTTATTTTAGCACACGGCAGTCAAATGCGCAAGGGGGAGACGGCAAAAAAACACGCGCTTGACATTTTTCGCCATTTGGCGTATAACGATGGAGCAGCGCGGAAAACGCGCAAAAAGAAAAGGGCACAAAACACCTCTTATGATATATGTACCATAGGGATATTTTGCGCCCTTTTTTGTGAACGATTTGAGTTCACTTCAAAAAGAGACTGCTTTTTTACACGACGGGCATATCGGCGAGCGCTAAGACACGCACGTGGATCGATTCTGCGGCGGGGTGGTAAGCGGCGCGCAGCGTTACGGCATCGGCAACGTAGGAGTTTGGGGGAATATCCTCGGAAAGATCGAGTCCGATCCCCTCCAGCACCGCGCCGTTGCGGTCGCGCAGTTGGGCTGTCAGAAGCAGACGCACGCCGTCGCGGGCAGAAATGAGCGCACCGTCGTTTTTGATCTCAAAATCCAGAATGATGCGCCCCCGCTCAACGCGCGGCGCACAGCGAAGCGAGAGCGTTGACGGACAAAGCCGCGAAATGTCAAGCGTGATCGCGCCGCAAAGTCGGCGAAGGGCGGGATCGGCGATCGCCGAGGACGGTGCGTGGCGGCAAAGCAGACGTAAGAGCGTTAAGAAGAAAAATGCCGCAAGACAAAGAAGAAGCATATATTCGAGCATTCGGTCACCTCCCATCCCTTCGCCTAAAGTATAACGCATAATGTGTCCGATAAACAGTACAGATGCTTTCATTTCTATACAAAAAGGCAGTCTCAAACGGGGGTTGAGACTGCCTTCTTTTATCAAATGATCTACCGAATCAAACGTTCATGATGACGGGAAGGATCATCGGCTTGCGCTTGGTCTTATTGAAGAAGTACTTTGAAAGTGCTTCTCTGACCGCGTTTTTCAGCTGCATCCAATCGGTCGTGCCGTCGGCAAGCGCCTCCTCAAGCGCGCGGCCTGCGCGGGCGCGTGCCTCCTCCATCATTTCCTCCGACTCACGCACGTAGACGAAGCCGCGCGAGATGATGTCGGGTCCCGAAAGCACGGTCATATCCTGAAGATCGACCGTGGCGACCACGACGATCAGTCCGTCCTGCGACAGATGCTTACGGTCGCGCAGAACGACGCTGCCGACGTCACCGACGCCCGAGCCGTCAACGAGGATCTTGCCCGCGGGGACGCTACCGTTGAAGCGTGCGCCCTTCTTGTCGATCTCCAGCACCCGTCCGATCTCGGAAACGAAAATGTTCTCGGGCGAGATGCCCATAAACTCGGCAAGTGCCTTATGCGCGTAAAGGTGGCGGTATTCGCCGTGGATCGGCATAAAATATTTGGGGCGGATCAAGGCGAGCATCAGCTTCAGCTCCTCCTGGCAGGCGTGACCCGATACGTGGACGTCTGCCGCCGAGTCGTTGACGACGCGGATGCCATTTTTCACGAGCGCGTTGACGATCTTGCCGACCAGCTTCTCGTTGCCGGGGATCGGCGAGGAGCTGAGGATGACGAGATCCTTCGGACGGAGCTTGACCTTATCGTGCTCCGCAAAGGCGATGCGGTAAAGCGCGCTCATCGGCTCACCCTGGCTACCCGTGGTGATGAGCGTCAGCTCCTCGTCACGGAAGCGGCGGATCTCCGAAATGTCGATCAGTACGCCGTCGGGCACCTGCATATAGCCAAGCTCGACTGCCGCGCCGACTACGTTCTGCATACTGCGGCCGATCACCGCGACCTTGCGTCCGTGGCGCGCCGATGCGTCGATGATCTGCTGAACTCTGTGTACGTTCGAGGAAAAGGTCGCGATGATGATGCGATTGTCGGGGTTTGCCATAAAGATCTGCTCAAGCGAGCTGCCGACCTTCCGCTCCGAGGGAGTGAAGCCCTGTCGTTCGGCATTCGTCGATTCGCCGAGCATCAGAAGCACGCCCTCGTTACCGATCTGCCCGAGCCGCGCGATGTCCATCATCTGTCCGTCGATCGGGGAGACGTCGAGCTTGAAGTCGCCCGTGTGCAGAACCGTGCCGATCGGCGTTTTGATCGCGATGCAGCAGGCGTCGGCGATCGAGTGATTCACGTGAATGAATTCCGCGCGGAATACGCCGAAATTCAGAATACTGCCCGCCTCGACCGTATGAAGGTCGGGCTTTTTTTCATAGCGGAATTCCTCCAGCTTGTTTTTCAGAATACCCACCGTCAGGCGCGTGCCGTAGATCGGGGGATTGATCCTTTTCAGTACGTAGGGAAGGGCACCGATATGATCCTCATGCCCGTGCGTTAAAAGAACGGCGCGGATACGATCCGCGTTTTTTTCAAGATAATCGACGTCGGGAATGACGAGATCAACGCCAAGCATCTCGTCGTCGGGAAACGCAAGTCCGCAGTCAACGACCAGAATGTCGTTTCCGTATTCAAAAACGGTAATGTTTTTACCGATCTCCTGTAAGCCGCCAAGCGAGATGACCCGCAGGGGCTGTGTATTCTTCGTTTTTTTAGCCATATAATATATATTCTCCATTCAAAACAAATCGGGCGCGTGCCCGATTGAAAAGCTCTTAATCCTTATTTCCGTCAAAGGGCGCAGAAAAACAAGACGGTCAGTAAAACGCCCGCCAAAAGCCCGATCGAAAATAAAAGTCCCCCAACGGTGCGCCGCAGTGGCGCAGGTGCGGATACCGTGTATCCCGGAAGAAGGCTCTCCCGCACGATGCGGTTCGCCTCGTCAACCATATCGGCAGATCCTTCCGCAGAAGGCAGATCCTCCCGCAGAAAAAAACACGCCTCTTCAAAAAATCTGCTGTCCTTGGTGCGCAAAAAGACCACCCGTCTGTGACAACCGCGAACCATACGTCCTCCGTTTTGCAAGTGATACGGCGTTTCGCCGTCTATGTACGCGGGTGCTGAAGCGCCGTTTTGCAGAACCCGTCGGAAATTCTGCGAGACGCTAAAGCACCACCGCTAACAGTATGTGCCAAAAAACGGAAAAATATACGGGTCTTTTCTTTTTTGCTCTTTTTTGTTTTTATCTGCCGCCGAAAAGTCTGCTGAAGAAGCCCTTCTTTGCTGCGGGTGCTTCCTCCGCCTCTTTTACGGGTGCCTCCTCAACAGCGGGTGCGGGCTCTGCCTCTGCTACCGCGACGGGTGCCTCAACAGCGGGGGTCTTTTCGACCTCCTCTACCTTCTTCACGCGCTTTGCACGGGGTGCGGCGGGAGCTGCCTCGATCACGTACTCGTCATTCAGAAGATCGTCGATCTTGATGCCGAGCGTCTTGCCGATCTTGATCAGCTTCTCGACCTCGGGATACGCCTGACCTGCCTCCCACTTATAAACCGACTGACGCGAAACGCCGATCTCCTCGGCAAAGGTCTCCTGCGTGTAGCCGTTCTGCTTGCGGAGCAGAATCATTTTTTTCGAAAATTCCATACTTTTTTCCACCTTTTTCTTTATTTTCTTTTTTAATACAAATACTTTTAACTGTCAGCGTTCGTCGTAGTAGACGGCGTAGGTCGGCGTGTCAAGCAGCCAGACGCCGTTTTCCTCTCGGAGCGAGAAGCTCTGCGCCGAGAGGGTCTGACTTTTGCTCTCGTCAGCGTTATAGACCGTCATATCGACGGTGAAGTAGATGACGTTTTTCTTGCTTTTCGTGATCCTGATGCTGTCGGTATCAAACTCGACGCGGTCGGCGTAAAGCACCTCTGCCTTCGTGTCGACGTAGAGCGTGCCCGAATCGTCACGGTAGCGCGCGCGGCTGTCGCTGACACCCACCACTGCGGTGAAGATGTTGAAGAAAATATCCTCCGCGCAGTAGCTCGTGTAGACCTCAAGGGTCTTTTTCTTCAGCTGCTCGACGCTCTGAAAGCCGTGCGCCTCAAGGAAGGCGGGGTCTGCCTTTTTGTACGCCGCGTCCCCGATCACCGTGGGGTCGGCGGGAATGCCCGAGCCGAAATAGATGCGGTTGATCAGCACGGACTTTTGCAAAAGCTCCGCCGCGCGGTCCTTCGCATCCTCATCCGAGAGGTCGGCACCGCACGAAAAGAGCGAGAAAATGCAAGCTAAAGTTAGCAAAAGACAAGCAAACCTTACAATTTTACGCTTTTTCATCTTCGTTTTCCTCGGTTTCGGGCAGCTCTGCGACGGGAGTCAGGGTCGCCGCCGTTGCTTCAGCCTGCTCGGTCTCCGCCTCCAGCTCCTTTTCGCTCTTGACCTTCGTGAAGGTCATAATGCTCGCACCCTCGGACAGACGCATCACGATAACACCGCCCGCGGTTCTCGAATAGGTCGGGATGCCAGAAACGGGGGTACGGATGATCGTGCCGTCGTTTGTGATGATCATAAGGTCGTCGTCCTCCTCAACCGAGGCGATCGACGCGAGTTTTCCCGTTTTATCGCTCAGCTTATGGCAGGTGACACCGCCGCCGCCGCGATTCTTCATCGTGCGGAAGTCGTCGAAGTCGGTGCGCTTACCGAAGCCGCCCTCCGTGAGCGTGATGAGCTTTTTATCCTCCTCAACCAGCGTGACGCCGACGACGTGATCGTCACCCTTCAGACGGATGCCGCGCACGCCGCGGGCGGTTCTGCCCATACAGCGGACCTCGGACTCCGAGAAGCGGACGGCGTTACCGTCGTGCGTTGCAAGCAGGATATCCTGATCCCCCTTCGTGTGGCAGATGAAGAGAAGCTCGTCACCCTCGTCAAGCGTGATGGCGATCTTACCGCCCTTGCGCTGATATGCGAACGCAGACAGATCGGTACGCTTGATGACACCCTTTTTGGTGACCATCGTAAGGTATTCGTTTTCGTTGAAGGCGTCGATCGGAATGATCGAGGTGACCTTCTCACCCTCGGAAAGATTGAGAAGGTTAACGATGTTGGTTCCCTTTGCGGTTCTGCCTGCCTCGGGGATCCTGTAAACCTTCTTCGCATAAACGCGACCGAGGTTCGTAAAGAGCATCAAGAAGGAATGGCTGTTGGCAACGAGGACGTTTTCAACGAAATCCTCCTCCTTCGTTGACATACCGATGATGCCCTTACCGCCGCGGTGCTGTGCCGAATAGGTTTTAGCGGGCTGACGCTTGATGTAGCCTGCGTGCGACATCGTGATCACGCAGGTGTGGCGCTCGATCAGATCCTCAATATCGATCTCCTCGGTTGCCTCGACGAGCTCTGTCAGTCGGTCGTCGCCGAATTTGCGCTTGATCTCCTGCAGCTCGCCGATCAGGATCTCCGCGACTTTTCCTTCGGTTGCAAGAATGCTCTCAAGCTCTGCCACCGTCTCGGTCAGCTTTAAGAGTCTGTCCTCGATCTTCTGTCTTTCAAGACCCGAAAGACGGCCGAGCGTCATCTCAACGATCGCCTGTGCCTGCGCATCCGAAAGCCCGAATTTTTCCATCAGGTTTGCCTTTGCCGTGGGGATCGAGTCACTGCGCTTGATGATCTCAATGATCTCGTCGATGTGGTCGAGTGCGATCTTATAGCCCTCAAAGATATGCATCTCACGGCGGGCGCGGTCAAGATCGAACTTGACGCGGTTGACGATGATCTGCTTCTGATAGGTGATATAGTGGTCAAGGATCTCGGGAAGCGAGAGGATCTTCGGCTCACCGCCGACCAGCGCCAGCATATTCACGGCGCAGGTGTCCTGCATCTGCGTGAATTTGTAGAGCTGATTGAGAATGACCTCACCGTTTGCGTCGCGCTTGTATTCGATGACGATGCGCATACCAATACGGCCGCTCTCGTCACGGACGTCGGTGATCCCCTCGATCTTCTTATCTCTTGCAAGATTTGCAATCGACTCAACGAGCATGCTCTTGTTGACCTGATAGGGGATCTCTGTCACGACGATACGGCGATGCTCCTCCTCCACCTTCGCGCGTGCGCGCACGATCACGCGGCCGCGGCCCGTGGAGTAGGCGTCGTACATTCCGCGCGAGCCGTAGATGATGCCCGCGGTCGGAAAGTCGGGACCCTTGATATATTCCATCAGCTCGGCAACCGAGCATTCGGGATTTTCCATACGGTAAACGATGCCGTCAACAACCTCTTTTAGATTGTGCGGGGGGATGTTCGTTGCCATACCGACGGCGATACCGACCGAGCCGTTGACGAGCAGGTTCGGGAAGCGCGAGGGAAGCACCACGGGCTCCTTGCGGCTGTTGTCAAAGTTCGGTACGAATTCAACGACGTTTTTCTCAATATCGACCATCATCTGGTCGGCGAGCTTTGCAAGCCTTGCCTCTGTATAACGGTAGGCGGCGGCACCGTCCCCGTCGACGTTACCGAAGTTACCGTGTCCCTCAACCAGCGGATAACGCAAAGAGAAGGACTGTGCCATACGTACCATCGTCTGGTAGACGGCGGCATCCCCGTGGGGATGGTAGCGACCCAGCACGTTACCGACCGTCGTTGCCGACTTACGGAAGGGCTTATCGTAGGTCAGGTGATCCTCGTACATTGCGTAAAGGATGCGGCGCTGACCCGGCTTCATACCGTCCCTGACGTCGGGAAGGGCACGGCTGGTAATGACGCTCATGGAATATTCGATGAAGGAGTTTTTGATCTCCCGCTCCATATTCCGCCCTTCGATCTTCTGTTCGGGAAATTCTATATTATCGCTTTCGTATACTTTGATATGTTTACTCATTTTGCTACCTGTCCTTAAATGTCAAGGTTTTCTGCAAATTTTGCATTTTGCTCAATGAATTCGCGGCGCGGCTCTACCTGATCGCCCATCAGAATCGAGAAGAGCTGATCACACTTGATCGCGTCCTGGATGTTAACGCGCAAAAGCGTGCGGTAGGACGGATCCATCGTGGTCTCCCAGAGCTGCTCGGGATCCATCTCACCAAGACCCTTATAGCGCTCCGCCTCGGCACTCGTGCCAAGCTCCTCAATGATCTTTTCCTTTTCGGCGTCGTTGAAGGCGTATTTTACGATCTTTCCGCGGTGGATCTTATAAAGCGGCGGCTGTGCGAGGTAAATATGTCCGTCCTCGATCAGCTGACGCATATGACGGAAGAAGAAGGTAAGAAGAAGGACTCTGATGTGCGAGCCGTCAACGACGGCATCCGCCATAATGATGATCTTGCCGTAACGGAGCTTTTCAATATCGAATTCCTCACCGATGCCACAGCCGAGTGCCTGAATGATTGGAATGAGGGACTGATTGGAATAGACCTTGTCAAGTCGGCTCTTTTCTACGTTTAAAACCTTACCGCGCAAGGGAAGGATCGCCTGGAAGCGCGAGTCGCGTCCGTCCTTCGCGGAGCCGCCTGCGGAGTCTCCCTCGACGAGGTAGAGCTCGGTCAGCTCGGTGCGGCGCTCCTGACAGTCAGCGAGCTTACCGGGGAGCGTCGAGCCCTCCAGCACGCTCTTACGGCGGGTCAGCTCACGCGCCTTCCGCGCCGCCTCACGCGCACGGGATGCGGCGAGCGACTTTTCAAGGATCATTTTACCCGTGCCCGGGTTTTCCTCTAAATATTCGGTTAATTTCTTCGTGATCAGATTGTCAACGAGGGTACGCATCTCGGAGTTTCCGAGCTTTGCCTTCGTCTGGCTCTCAAACTGTGCGTTTTCAAGCTTGACGCTGATAACGGCACAGATCCCCTCACGCACGTCCTCACCCGAGAGCTTGTCGTCACCCTTCAGGATGCCGACCTTCTTGGCGTAGTCGTTCATAACCTTCGTCAACGCCGTGCGGAAGCCCGTCTCGTGCATACCGCCCTCGATCGTTGCCATACTGTTGGCAAAGGAGATGACGGTCTCGTTGTAGCTGTCGTTGTACTGGATCGCAACCTCAGCCATCGGCAGCTCGCTTGGCGTACCGATCTTCATATAAATGACCTCGGGATGGATACGCTCACAGCTCTTGAGTCCGTTGAGGTAATCGACGTAGCTTGCAATACCGCCCTCAAAGTGCAGGGTATTTTCCTGCTCACAGCCCTCACGCTCATCCCTCAGAACGATCTTAACGCCCGCATTCAGAAAGGACTGCTCACGCATACGGTTGAGAAGCACGTCGTAGTCGAACTCGGTGACCTCAAAGATCGTCGGGTCGGGCTTGAAATGAACGGTAACGCCGTGATCGTCGGTATCCCCCTCACACTTGAAGGGGACGGCTACCTCACCGCGCTCAAATCGCTCGGTGTATTTTTTGCCGCCGTGACAGCTCGTGACCTCCAAAAATTCGGATAAGGCGTTCGTAACCGACGCACCCACACCGTGCAGACCGCCTGCAACCTTATAGCCGCCGTCGCCGAATTTACCGCCTGCGTGAAGCTTTGTATAAACGACCTCAAGCGTCGGAAGTCCAACCTGCGGGTTGATACCGCCGGGAATACCGCGGCCGTTATCCTTGACCGTGATGCTGTTGTCGGAATTGACCGTCACGAGGATCGTGTCACACTCGCCCGCCTGCGTTTCGTCGATGGCGTTGTCCACGATCTCATAAACGAGATGGTGAAGCCCACCCGACGAGGTCGTACCGATATACATACCCGGACGGATACGGACTGCCTCCAGCCCCTCCAGCACGCGTATTTGCTCGTCCTCGTAGCCTCTTTGAAGCTCCTCTTGCGTTTGGTTCAGTTCTTCCATTCTTATTTCCCTTTCCCTTAATCCTCAACCGACGGTATCACACCCGAAAGGCGTATTTTAAGTCCCGCGGTGGATATTTTGGACAGATATATTTTTTCACTTTTTTGATCCCCTCTCTTTTCAAGAACGAGAAAGGAGCGCGGAATGTCCGCGTCGGTGTAGATCACCTTTTTTTCCTTTTCTTTTTTATGCAGAAACTGACGCCCTGCGGCAGATACCGTCGCCGTATCCATATCAAAGATACCGATGATATCCTTTTTTCTGACCGTCTCACCGTTTCCGATATGAAGGTACATACGAACCCTTTTCCACCTTTATTTTTAAATTCACGCGGTCGCTTTCATTGAAGCTTTCCGCCTCACACGAGGTGATAATGATCTGCTTTCCCTCACCCGCGCGATGTAAAATATAGTCCCGCCGCGTGCTGTCAAGCTCGCTTAATACGTCGTCAAGCAGAAAAACGGGATGCTCACCCGTGACGGCGTAGGATACCTCACCCTCTGCGAGCTTAAGAGAAAGCACGATCGAACGCTGTTGCCCCTGCGAGCCGAAATCCTTTGCCGAGATGCCGTTGATAAGGATCGAAACATCCTCACGGTGCACGCCAAAGAGCGTACAGCCCGCGGCGATCTCGCGATTCAGCTGCTCGGTAAAAAGACGCTTGTATAAAGCGATCAGCTCCTCCCTCGTCTCCCCCTTCACGTCGGAGAGATAGGATAGGGAAAGCTCCTCCTTACCGCCCGAGATCTCCTTCATAAAGAACGCCGCTTCCTTTTGCAAAAGTGCAAGATAACGGCGACGGTATAAATGAATCTCTGCCGCGTATTCGGCAAGGCCGCTGCCAAAGACCGAAAGCTCGTCGGGATCGAAAAACAATCCCTTTTGCGCAAAGCGAAGCAAGCTGTTTCGGTTTTCAAGATATTTTTTATAAGCCGCGTAAAGCGACAGATATTCGGGATAGCACTGGGAAATAGCGACGTTTAAAAATTCGCGCCGTTCTGCGGGTCCGCCCTTAACCAGCTGTAAATGCTCGGGATAAAAGATCACGCATCTGAAGTGACCGAGCATCTCCGCCTGACTCTGTAAGATCACGCCGTTTTTCTCCCGCCGTCTTTTGCCGTCGGCAAAGCGGTAGAGAAGCGTCTGGTCGCGTCCGCCTGCGTGAAAGGCGACCGATATGGAATAGGCATCCCTTGAAAATCCAAGCATTTCGGAGTCGCCCGCGCCGCGGAAGGATTTTCCCCGCGCGAAAAAATAAATTGCCTCTAATATATTGGTCTTTCCCTGTGCGTTTTCTCCGTAAAGAAGATTGATTCCCGGCTCAAACTCGATCACTCCGTCCTCCGTATTGCGAAAGGAGGAAAGAGAAAGGCGCTGCAGCTCCATTTAGCCGTTCATTCTGACGGGAAGCACCATATAGTAAAAATCGTTTTGCTCGTTCTTTTCCGTCGGCTCGATGGTAATGCTCTGCGAGGGAGATTTCATCGTGATGGAAAGCTCCTCCCCCTCTGCCGCACGGACGCTGTTAATAAGGAAGCGGCAGTTAAATCCGATCTCAAGCGCGTCACCCTCGTGCGTGCATTCGATCTCGTCGTAAACGTTGCCGTTCACGGAATTGGAGGTCACGGTCATTACATTGCCGTCAAGCGTAAGCTTTACGTGACTGCGACCGCTGCCCTGGATCTTTTCGTCGGCGACGAGCGTCGCTCTTTCAAGGCTTCTCAAAAATTTCTCACGGTTGATCCTGACGAAGATCGTCTGCTCCTTCGGCAGGATGCGCTTGTAATCAATATAATCACCGTCGATCATACGCGTAAAGAATACCATATTGTCGATATCGATGATGCAGTGCTTGCGCGTCATATAAAATTCGGTGATATTATCCTCGCCGTCGGGTAAAAGACGGATCAGCTCGTTGAGCGCGTGACCCGGAACGATGAAGGAAGCCTCCATTGCGCTTTCGTCGCCAATATCCTCGATCTCACCGTAAAGCGTGTATTTGGAAAGCGTATAGCTGTCGCAGGAGACGAGCTCGATCTTTCCTTCACCGATTTTGAAGTTTGCGCCGCAAAGCATCGGACGCGTGTCGTTTTCCGCAACCGAATGCATAATTTTGTTAATTCCTTTTTTGAGAAGATTGCTCTTGATCGCAAAGCCGCGGTCCCCCTTCAGCTCAGGCAGGCTCGGAAAATCGGTGCCCTTGAGCGCAAAGAGTGAAAATTGGCTCTTACCGCTGCTGACGCGTGCGTTGTAGCGTGCGTCGACCTCAATGGTCACAAGCTCGTCGGTCATAACCTTAACGATCTGTAAAAGACGCTGTGCGTTAATGATATAGCTGCCCTCCTCTGCGATCTCCTCTGCCTCGATCAGAATACGGATGCCCTTATTCATATCGTAGGTAGAAAGGCGGACGGTGTTTCCCTCCATCGTTTCGATCAGGACACCCTCGATCGAGGAGATGGTATTGCGGGTGGAGACCGTGCTCATCGCAGGATAAAGACCGTCAAGAAGTACGTTTTTGCGGAAGGTGATTTTCATAGGATTCCTTTCTGCTTGCCGTCAGGCAAAACTCAAAAAAAGATTAAGATATATCAAACAGTAATAAAAGTAATAGGGGCGGTTTGAAGTGTGGGAAAGCGAAAAATACTTTTAAGATCAAGTAAAATCGAAGATTTTCCTGTTAAAAAGAATGTGGAGAAAAGGGTGGAGATCTTCGGGGAAAAAATGCTTCTTTTTTTCTTTCAAATTTCGCGATCTTTATCCACAGGTATTTTTCAACTTTTCCACGTCAGACGGTGGAATAATTTTTGATCTTACGGATCAGCTCGTCGATCTCCGCCTCTACCGCCTTTGAGGAGTCAATGTCGTTTTTGACCTTTCGGTCCGAGGACATGACCGTCGTATGGTCGCGGTTGAAAATATCCGCAACGTTATTCAGTGAAAGGTCGGTCAGCTGACGGATCAGATAAATGGCAACGTGACGGGCGTTTGCGATCTCACCCTGTCTTTTTTTGCTTTTCATATCCTCGATCGATACCTCGTAGGTCTGCGAGACGACCTTTAAGATCTTGTCCACCGTAACGCTCGGCGGCTCCTTGCCCGAAACGAGGTTAGAGATCGCGTTCTTACACATCTGCTCGGTCACCGGGTTTCCCGTAAGCATACTGATGGCGGCGATCTTTTTGATCGCTCCTTCGATCTGTCGGATATTGTTCTGTAACTTTTCGGCAAGAAAGCTTACGATCTCCGAAGGAATGCTGATATGTAAAGCTTCCGCCTTCTTCTGTATGATGGCGGTACGAAGCTCAAAGGACGGGGGTTGAATATCGGCGATCAGTCCCCACTCAAGACGCGTGCGGATACGCTCCTCCAGCGTGCGGATCTCGTTCGGGGGGCGGTCGGAGGTCAGTATGATCTGCTTATTGTTTTCATTCAGCTCGTTGAAGGTATGGAAAAACTCCTCCTGCGTCGATTCCTTGCCCGCGATGAACTGAATATCGTCGATCAGAAGAACGTCGGCGTTTCTGTATTTTGAGCGGAACGCAGGCATCGAGTCGGTACGGATGTGAGAGATCAGCTCGTTCGTAAAATCCTCACTGCGCTTGTAAACGATCTTGACGTCGGGATTGTTTCTTTTGATCTCGTTCGTGATCGCGTAAAGCAGGTGCGTCTTACCGAGACCGCTGGGACCGTGGATCAGAAGCGGGTTGTAGGAGGTGTCGGACGAGGTTGCGACCGCGTAGCAGGCGGCGTGCGCGAATTTATTGGACTCACCGACGATGAAATTGTCAAAGGTGTAGTCGGCGACGATGGAATGATTCTCGATCGCCGTGCCGAAATCAACCTTCTCCTCCTTTTCATTCTCGGAAAGCAAAGAGGTGATCGATTCCTTTTTTTCGTGGGTGGAGAGGATATCCTCGGGAATGGTAAATTCACTCTCGCTTGAGGTAAAGGTGACCTCGGGCTTAAATCCCACGACCTCAACGAGCGTGGATGCAACGAGGTCGGTCCACTTAGTCTCCAAAAAGGATCTTTTGATATCGCTGTTGATTGAAAAAACCGCCGAGGTTTCCGTTAAGGAAACCATTTTCAGGTCTTTAAACCAAAGATCAAACATAGTTTTAGACTGCTTTTGCTCAAGGATCGCGAGAAAAGCAGAGCAGACGTCTTCCAGTGAAAACATAAAACCCCCTGTGGATAACTTATATATTATATTAATACATTATAGAGTATATCATAAGAAAAGCAAGTTTTCAACAGATTTTGAAAAAAAGATTACGAAAAATTAATAAAAAATTAACTTTTTCACGCAAAAAAATAAAAGGTGGTGTAAATAAAAGATTACATATTTAAAAATGTAAAGAAAAGATATAAAAAACACGAAAATGTAAACACAATTTTTATTTTTTGGCTTGACAGAGACAAAAAAAATGAGTATAATTATTTTGTTAACTAAATAAATATCTGCAAAAGGAGAGAAAATGAAGAAAAACGGATTAACCGAAAGTGAGCTTTTACAGATCAAAAAGGGACGTGAGCATTCTCTTGCGGAGAAAAAGGACGGCGTCCGTCCGACGGCGGGAATGCTGATCAACGAGATCTCAAAGCTGTTTTCGATTGCTTTGAAGCAGACTCTGCCGCATGGGGCGGGAATGACCTATTCGCGCAGAATGATCCTTCATTATCTGTCGCATAACGAGACGGCGTCCTTAACGGATTTGATAGAGCATTCGCATCTTTCGGGTGCGTCGCTGAGTATTGAGCTGTCCGAAATGGAGCATTGCGGACTGATCGAAAAGAGTAAAAATCCAACCGACAGACGGGGAGTCTGTATCCGCTTGACCGATAAAGGAAAAGAGCTGCAAAGGGGGATCAGGGAATCGCTTTCCAACCTTGACGCGGCGTTGATGCGGGATATACCTGCGGGGAAAAAAGAGGAGCTGTGTGCGCTTTTGCGCACGGTGCGCGACTCGATTCTGTCTGAGATAAAGGAGAGTGAATGATATGAAAAAGTGGTTTTGCTACGTAAAGCCCTACCTTCTTTATTTTATACTCGGACCGCTTTGTATGATCGTCGAGGTCATCGGCGAGGTGTTGATGCCGAAGATGCTCTCACTCGTCGTAACGGCGGGCACGGCGACCGAAGCCGCGGCGGCGACCCTCACGGTCGGGCGTAGCATCGGCATTGCGTGCGGAATGATCGGTATTGCGATCGTGATGATGCTCGGCGGTGTCGGCGGTGCGTATTTCGGTGCGAAGGCGTCGGTCAATTTCGCGGCGGATCTGCGTGCCGACGTTTACCGTAAGGTACAGAAATTCTCCTTTTCCAACATTGATAAATTCACCTCGGGCTCGCTTCTGACGCGTCTGACGAACGACGTCACGCAGCTGCAGAATTTCGTCAATATGATCCTGCGAATGGCTCTGCGCTCTCCCGGTATGATGATCGGTGCGCTGATCATGGCGATCTTGATCAAGCCGTCGCTGTCGCTCGTCTTTGCAGTGACGGTGCCGATCCTCTTTTTGCTCGTATTCGGAATGATCCGCGTCGGCTTTTCCCGCTTTTCGAAAATGCAAAGGAAGATCGATACCCTGAATTCCACGGTGCAGGAGAGCATTACGAACGTGCGCGTGGTCAAATCCTTCGTCCGTGAAGCGGAGGAGAAAAAGAAATTCGGGAAGGCAAACAGAGAGCTGAAGGAGCACGGCATGAACGCCGTGAAGGTGATGATCTGTATTCAGCCCGTGATGACGGTGCTGATGAATCTGACGACGCTCGCCGTCCTCGTGATCGGCGGACGGAACGTGCTGATCGGCGGGATGGAGATCGGCGATCTGTCGGCTTTTCTGACCTACGTGACGCAGATCCTCTCCTCGCTTATGATGATCAGTATGCTCTTAATGCATTCCTCCCGCGCGATGGCGTCGGGGCGGCGTATCCGTGAGGTGCTGGACGAAAAAATAGACCTGCACGACGAGGATGCCGCGGAAAAGGAAAAAAGAGTCACCCGCGGCGAGGTCGAATTCAAAAACGTCTCCTTCCGCTACTATAAGAACAGCGAGGGGCGCGTGCTGCACGCGATCAATTTAAAGATCAAGGCGGGAAGCACGGTCGGCATCATCGGCTCAACGGGGTGTGGCAAAACGACGCTGGTCTCGATGATCCCGCGCCTTTACGACGTGGACGAGGGTGCGGTGCTGGTCGACGGCGTGGACGTGCGCGACTATTCGCTTTACAATCTGCGCGAGGGGGTCGGTATGGTCTTACAGAAAAACGTGCTTTTCTCGGGCAGCATTGCCGAAAATCTGCGCTGGGGCGACGAGAGCGCGACCGATGAACAGATAAAGGCGGCGGCAAGCTCTGCCGCGGCACACGGCTTTATCGAGTCCTTTGCGGACGGGTACGATACGGCACTCGGTCAGGGCGGCTCAAACGTCTCGGGCGGGCAGAAGCAACGCCTTTGTATCGCGCGGGCGCTTCTCAAAAAGCCGAAAATTTTGATCCTTGACGACTCAACGAGTGCGGTGGATACCGCGACCGAGGCAGAGATCCGCCGCGCCTTCCGCGAGGAGCTGTGCGATACGACCAAGATCATCATTGCCCAGCGCATCGGTTCGGTACGGGATGCCGATCAGATCATCGTGATGAACGAGGGCTGTGTGACGGGTGTCGGCACGCACGACGAGCTGCTCGCGAAAAATACCGAGTACCGCGAGATCTACGAGTCGCAGACCGACAGAAGGGGGGCGTAAGGATGGCAAAAAGAAGTCTTGCAGATCTGCAGGCACGCTACAGCAGAAGCGATAAGGGACAAAAGCGCCCGATGATGGGAGGTCCCCGCGGCGGCGGACCGGGTATGCGGATGCACGGAAAGCCGAAGGATATGAAAAAGACGGTCAGACGGATCTGGTCCTACGTTTCGGTCTATAAATACCGACTGATCACGGTCCTTTTCTGTATGCTTTTCAGCACGGTCTCCTCTCTTTTCGGTGCCTACCTGCTCTCTCCGATCATCAACCGCATTACGCTGGCGCTGAAGCCCGACGCCGATATTTCACTCTCCGTGATCGGCAAAGCCGCAGACCGCGTGATCGGGCGGGTTGCAGAGACGGCGATCTTTGAAAGGATCGCGTCCTACGGAAGATTTCCGACGGTGATGGCGTACGTTTTTGCGGGGGTCATCATTATGTTCAGCTTTTACCTCGTCAGCGTGGTCAGCACCTACGTGCAAAGCAGGATCATGCTGTCGGTCTCCCAGGGGGCGAGCGAGCGGATCCGTAACGATCTGTTCCACAAGGTCTCGATGCTCCCCGTCCGCTACTACGATAAAAACCCCGTCGGTGAGGTGATGAGCCGATTCACGAACGACGTTGACAACATCGATATGATGCTGAACAACACGCTGACCTCGCTGGTTTCGGGCGTGATCACACTGCTCGGTACCTTCTTCTTTATGGTAACGACGAACATATGGCTGACGCTCGTGACGGTGGTATTCATTCCGATCTTTATGCTCGGCGGTGCGCGGATCGCAAAATTCTCCGCACGGCACTATAAGAGTCAGCAAGCCGCCCTCGGCGCGGTGAACGGCTATATCGAGGAGACGGTCAAGGGACAGCGCGTCGTGAAGGTCTTTAATCACGAGGAAACCTGCGTCGAGGAGTTTGAGCTTCTGAACAACGATATGCGCGACAAGCAGATGAAGGCGCAGTTCTTCGGCGGTATTATGGGCCCAATCATGGGCAATACGAGCCAGATCAGCTACGCCGTGACCATCGGCATCGGCGGCATTCTGATGTGTACGACGGGAATGGGTCCCGGCGATCTTACCGTCTTTGCAAACTATTCGCGTCAATTCTCCATGCCGATCAATATGATCTCACAGAATATGAGCACGGTGTTCGCCGCGCTCGCGGGGGCGGAGCGCGTGTTTGCCGTGATGGACGAGGAGCCCGAGCCTGCCGACCGCGAGGATGCAAGGGACGGGGACGCTATCCGCGGCGACGTGGTGCTGGAGAACGTCAGCTTCGGCTATCTGCCCGGGCAGACCGTCCTTAAGAATATCTCGCTTTACGCCCACCCCGGACAGAAGATCGCCTTCGTCGGCAGTACGGGTGCGGGAAAGACGACGATCACGAACCTGCTCAACCGCTTTTACGACATCGAGTCGGGAAGGATCACGGTCGACGGCGTGGATATCAAGGACTATAAGCTCGCAGATCTGCGGCGTAACATTGCGATGGTGCTGCAGGATACCAACCTCTTTACGGGTACGGTGCGCGAAAATATCCGCTACGGACGGCTTGACGCAACGGATGAGGAGGTCGTTGCCGCGGCAAAGACCGCGTCGGCGCACAGCTTCATTATGCGACTTGAGAACGGCTACGACACGATGATCGAGGGAAACGGCGCAAACCTCTCGCAGGGACAGCGACAGCTTCTCAATATCGCGCGCGCGGCGCTCTCGCGTGCGCCGATCCTCGTGCTTGACGAGGCAACAAGCTCGGTCGATACGCGTACCGAGCGACTGATCGAGCGCGGTATGGACGCGCTGATGGAGGATCGCACGACCTTCGTGATCGCACACAGACTCTCCACCGTCCGTAACAGCAACGCCATTATGGTGCTGGAAAAGGGTGAGATCATCGAGCGTGGCGACCACGATACGCTGCTTGCGATGAAGGGGCGCTATTACGAGCTGTATACGGGAAAGAAGGAATTAGAATAAAGAATAGGGGGCTTTTTGTAAAAAGCCCCCTGAAACCCCCAAAAACTTTTCATAAAAGCTTTGGGGGGCAAGGGGGACTTTCACGAAAGTCCCCCTTGTTCTTCTTCTACATTCTCTTTGGCTTTGACTTGAAAAAGATCGCCGCAAGGTAACCGAATACGAGTGCCGCCGTCGTGCCGACCGATGCGGCGGTAAGACCGCCCGAGAGGATGCCGATGGCACCGTCGGTGTGGATCGCCTCCCGCACGCCGCGCGCAATCGCGCCGCCAAAGCCGACAAGCGGCACCGAGACGCCGCACCCCGCAAAGTCGTAAAGCGGCTCGTATACGCCGACAGCACCGAGAAGCACGCCAAGCACGACGTAACAGACGAGAATGCGCGCGGGCGTCAGCTTCGTCAGGTCGATCAAGAGCTGTGCCAGCACGCAAAAGAGACCGCCGACCCAGAATGCGTTTAAAATGTCAACTAACATTTACAAAACCTCCAGACAAACGACGGGCGCGATGCCCGCGATACTGCCGCCCTGCGCGACGCTTGACGGACTCATCAGCGCACCCGTCGGGATCAGGAGCATCCGACGGAGCGCGCCGCTCTGCATCAGCGGCAAAAAATGCGCCGCGAGGACGGCGGCACTGCAGCCGCACCCACTGCCGCCTGCGTGGGAGTCCTGCTTTTTTTCGTAGTAGAGCATCGCGCCGCAGTCGCAGTGATTGCCGAGCCTGACGCTATGCTTCAGGAGAAGCTCCGCGAGCAGTGCGGATCCCTCCCGCCCAAGGTCGCCCGTGACGATCGCACCGTAATCCTCGGGCGCGGTGCGCGTTTTTTCAAGATAGGTGAGAATGCTGTCCGCGGCGGCGGGAGCCATTGCCGCACCCATATTGGCAGGGTCGCGGATGCCGTAGTCAAGGATACGCCCCGCCATCACGCGCGTGATCAAAGCCCCCTGCTCCCCGCGGTCAAGCAGAAAGGCGCCGCCCGCGGTCGCCGTCCACTGTGCGGTCGGCGTGCGCTGACCGCCGTACTCCAGAGGCAGACGGAACTGCCGCTCCGCCGCGGAGTTGTGCGAGGTCGTGACGACGGCAACGCGCGAAAGCGCGGGCGCACCCGAAAGGGCGAGTGCGGCGGAAAAAAGCCCCTCCCCCAGCGTGGAGCAGGCACCGTACAGTCCGATATAGGGGATCCCGAAGGAGAGCAGTCCGCCCGAGGATGCGACGCACTGATTCTGCAGATCCCCCGCAAAGAGCAGATCGACCTCGGTGTGTGAGAGCCCCGCCTTTTTCAGAGCGAGGTTGAGTGCGATATGCGCAAGCTCACCCTCTGCACGCTCAAAGGTTTTCTCGCCGAAGCGGTCGCTGTCGTCGTGAAAGTCGAATTTTTCGCCAAGCGGACCGCGAAACTCCTCATACCCGACGGCACTTGCCGCCGCAAGGATGCGGACGGGGGTCTTGATATTGATCACCCGCGTCATGCAAAGCACCCGTAATAAACGGCGTAGATCACGCCGTAAAGACAGCCCGCAAGCGTGCCGAACAGAAGCACGGGACCCGCGACCGTAAAGATCTTCGCCCCGACGCCGAGCACGAGCCCCTCGCTTTTCGTGTCAAGCGCGGGGGAGACGACCGAGTTTGCAAAGCCCGTGACGGGCACGAGCGTCCCCGCGCCCGCGATCCGCGCGAGCTTATCAAAGACACCGAGCCCCGTGAGCAGTGCCGCGAGGAAAATGAGCGACGCCGTCACGAGTGCCGCCGCCGTTTTGTGCGGCACGCCGAGGGTGAGGTAAAGAAAAGACAGTCCCTGCCCGAGCGCACAGATGACGCCGCCGAAGAAAAATGCGGCAATACAGTTTTTGAAAACGGGCGAGCGTGCCGCACGCGCCGCCACCCGTCTTTCATAGTGCTTTTGATCCATAAGAGATCCCCCTTTTCGTTGAGTATGGCTCGTGCGGGGGAAAATATACCCGAATTTGTCACGCGCGCCTCGCTTTTAAGTAAAATGAAGGGTCGGGTGTTAGTCTTTAAAAAACGGCTTTTCAAAAAGGACTTGTAAAAGCCCCGAAAGCGTGCTACAATAGAATGCGTAAGAGAACGAAACGGAGGCGTGCTATGAACGGAAATTACGATCCGAACAATCCCTACGGCGGCTACGTGCCGATCGACCCGCGGCAGATGCGCCCGCGGAACAACAATTTTGCGACGGCGTCGCTGATCCTCGGTATTTTCTCGATGATCTGTATGGGGCTTTTGCCCTCGGTCCTCGCGATCGTGTTTGCCGTGATCGACAGAAAGCAAAACGGCAGCTTTTCCACAGCGTCGCGCGTTGGCTTTATCCTCGGTATCGTTGCGACCGTGTTCGCGATCCCGCTTCTGATCTACGACTTGTATTACCTGATGAGGAACATGTAGCAGCTGCTTCTGATCGGCACGCTGTTTTAATGTAAACAATATTTGATATAAAAAAGGGGCTGTCTCAAATGTGAAATTTGAGACAGCCCCTTGTTTGATGAAGGGCTCGGCAGATTTAGCGGAAAATTCGTCGTTCTTCGGGACGTGAGGCGTACTTGGTACGTCGAGTCCCGAAAACGGCGAAAGAAAATGGCATTCAATATTTGGAGAAATTCGTCAGAATTTCAACCTTA
>JAZSGY010000053.1:0-6966 GCA_045532985.1 Eubacteriales bacterium
ATGGCATTTAATATTTGGAGAAATTCGTCAGAATTTCAACCTTAAGTAACACCTCAAACGATTACAAAGCGTAATAGAGTCAATTACCCTTTGTTCTTTTCGCCATTTTCGGTTTTACCTAAATGTGACAGCCCCTTTTTACATATCTTGTTTCAACAGCCGCCTATTTGGCTTTGTTTTGCCACATCCGCGAGAGCGTGTCACGGAAGGGCTTTTGCTCCTCGGACTCGATCAGGACGAAGAAGAATACGACGAGCAGCTCGTAGGGAAGCGGGCAAAGCTCGCCGGGGTTGACCTGACTCATTGCAAAAACGCCGATATAGGAGAGCGCAAGGCAGATCACGTAGGGAGAAAGCCGCGAGAGGATCATACGGATACGGCCGTAGATCTGGTAGCCGAAGGCGAGGACGCCGACAAGACCGAGCGAGCCGATGATCTGGGGGATCATCATATGATACCAGCAAAGGCCGCCTTTTTTCGGCGTGTAAAGATGGAGATTCGCCTCGGTCCCGAATCCCTGACCGAAGATGGGGTTTGATTTGAAGTTTGGCCAGAGCGCACGCAGAAAGCGCATACGCGTATCGTGCGTGTCAACGAGGTCGCCGTCGGGATTGAGACGCGAGAGGAAGAACCGATATACGGGCGCGACCAGTAAAAGAGAGCCGAACAGACAGCAAATAAAGATGCGGGTGTAAAGCGTACGCCGCCGTGTGTCCTCGGTCGTGAGGATCAGTGCGATGAGTGAAAGCACCAGCGTGATCGCGGCGGCAAAGAGTCCCCCGCGTGAGCCCGAAAGCAGAACACAGCCGAAAAAGAGGAAGGGGACGAAAAAGTGAGCAAAGCGTTGGCGTGTAAAGTAGAAGGGAACGGGGATCGCAAAAATGAGGAAGGTCGAGAAGTTGTTGCGCGAGATGATATTTTTCAGCACCTGCTTGGTCTCGATCAGCGTCTCGATGCGGTACGCGTATTGGATCAGCACGCAGAACGCCGCGATCACGCCCATCGCGTAAAGCGAGACGAGGAAGCGCTCCTTCTGCTCGCCCGACGGACGGTCGCCAAGCTGTGACTTGATCGCAAGATAAACGAGGATCATTCCGATACCAAGACCGAGGGTGTAGTAAAGCGCGATCGGATTGAAATATTCCCTTGCCGAAATAAAGCCGAGACCGCCGAGCGTGATCGCCACGGAAACGGCGATCAGTCCGCGCAGGGAAGGACCGCAGCAGAAGGGACGGCGGTAGCGGATGAAGCGGTAGATCAGCGCACCGAACGCCGGGATCGCCAGCCACCAAAGCCCGATGAACTTATCGAAGGAGTCGTAGCACATACAGTCGAACACGCAGATGAGAAGAAAGGGCGCGGTCGTGAGGGTGATGTCCTCCTGCTCCTCAAGCAGATAGCAAAGGAAAAGAACGAACAGGATCGTTCCCGCAACCTGTTGCTCCAGCAAAACGATCAGCACGGCAAGCAGGCAAAGCGCGGGAATGTAAAGTGAGCTTTGCAAAAATGCGGTGATCGGAGAGGCGAGACGGTAATAGATCCCGCGCTCCGCGACCTCCGTGACCTCCTCCGCGCCCTCCTTATTGAACAAAAGGCCGAGGAAAAAGAGCGGTAGCCAGGTCATTTGCGTAAACTCGTGCGCGTTGTTCGTAAGGCCACCGAACAGAAGGATCGAAACGAGTCCGAGCGTCATGAAAAAGGCGGGGCGGTTTTTCGTCCGATGTGCGCGGCGGATCGAGAGGAAGAAAAAGGCAGCGTAGAGCAAAACGCCGAGATAGCCGATCGAGTAGAGGGTTTTCAGATACGCGTTGTGGGCGTTTGCCGAAACGTTCGTATTGGCTTGGTGATGCACGACGTCGCTGACGAAGTCGTAGCCCCATAATCGGTCAAGGAAGCTGCCTGCCATAAAGCGTTCAAGGACGAGCCGCCAGATATCCGAGCGTCCTTGCGTGTTGGCAGGGGTGTAAAACTTGTAAAAGAGAGCGAGCAGCTTGCCCTTGAGCGAGGTGTCGTCGGGGGCGACGGTCTCACTTCCGTCCTGCTCCGCATCCACCGTATAGATCGGCGTGTCGCCACCCCAGATGATATCGTTTTTGACGTCGTCGTTTTCGGGCTCGACGGTCGAGCTGTCCTTGACGTCAAGGCCGAGGAAGCCGAGATTCTTGAAAAACTCGGTTTTTCCGAGTGTGTAAAGCGAGGCGACGGCAACGATCCCGCAAAGGAAAACGGTCAGCACCGTACGCCAATCGAAAACGCGGAATTTGCGCCGCACGCGGCACTCGATATGCTGAAGCACCGAGAAGCCGATCAGAACGAACGCGATCGCAAAGCTGACGCGGGTGTTGGACAGAAGCGTCAGCCAGAGCGCACCGCAGGCTAAAACGTAATCGTAAAAACGGGGACGCTTGACCGCGAGGAAGAAAACGAGCGCCTGCAGCATTGCCATTGCAAGGTCGGTCTTGAAGTAGTAAAGACCGCAGAAGGTGTAGGCGTTGCCCCATTCCTTATAGGAGACCGAGGTCAGAACGCCGTAATTGCCGACGAAATAAAGGAAAAGATTCGTCAGTACCACGATCGCGAAGGAGAGTCGCAAAAGGCGGATCAGCCGCTCGGTATTCACCGTGCAGAAGCGGCCGATGAAAAACAAAAGGAACATCGACGCCGTTTTGACGAAGATGCGGAAGCCCGCAGGCTCTCGCAGAAATGCGAAGAATAAAAGCAGAAGAATGCCAAGCACGGTATACTCGGTCGCGCGGAGTTGACGGAAATTCGAGGGCTTTCGCACCATCAACAGTGCAAACAGTAAGATCGCGTAGCCGAGCATCAGATAGTCGAGCAGGGATACGCTGTAGAACATATCCACGATCGGCTTGCAAAACAGCAGAATATAGATCGGGATCGGATTCTCGTGCAGATGCAGAAGAATGCTTCCAACCCGTTGACGCAGGGTCATATCCATCGCGTACTCCTTCCTCGGCTTTCAAAAGCATAACCTTATTATATATGTTTCCCCGATCTTTGTCAAGAGTAAGCATCAAAACGCAAAAAAGGGACGGAATCGGCGTCCCTTTTTTGTGCTTCATTCTAAAATAGAACACCCCTTTATTATAACTGATTCTTTCCCGAAAAACAACCCAAAACGAAGAAAAAAACCATCAAAAAAATAAATAAATTTATTTTTCCGAAAAGCGTTGACATTTCAAAAAACAAAGGCTATAATGGCGGCGGAAGGACAAATAACGGGAAAGGATTTTCAGGACTATGAAAGAACCGACCGCTACGAAAACGACCGAAAGAATCAAAAAAGAAAAGCCCGCGCACGGCTTTTGGTATTATATGCCGCAGTATCTGCGTGGCTTTGAAAAGAACATCGTTCTGACCGTGATCGGATCGATCGTCGCGGGTGTCTGCGTTGCGATCCAGCCGCTGGTCATCAAATACGTCGTTGATGACGGCATTACCCCCGGCGTGACGGGTACAGTCACAAAGCAGCACGCGATCGCGACGGTCGCATGCCTCTGTGCCTTTTACGTTTTTATTTCGCTGATCCGACTCTTTTCCTACCGATTTGCGACCTACAACGTCCTGCAGGCGCAGGAGGGGGCGCTGTTCAAGATGCGCTCACGCTTCTTCAGCCACATCCAGCATCTTTGTATGCGCTTTCACGATAAGACCCCCTCGGGTGACCTCTACAACAGCATTATGGGCAGCCCGATGGCAAGCATCAAAACCTTTTTACATAACATCATCATCAACGTTCCCTATCAGGTCATCTCCTTTGCCATCTCGATGGTGGCACTTTTCTCCTACGACTGGATCCTGACGCTCTCGATGCTCGGCATCGCTTGCGTGATGATCTTACTCAACCGCCTGTCGCGTATGAAGATCCGACGGGTCTCCCGCGCGCTGCTTTCGGCGGAGACCGAGGCGAGCAAGTATATCACCGATATGCTCCAGGGCTCGGAGGCGGTGAAGCTCTACTCGATCGAGGATAACGCGGTGCGCGACTTCGACGAACGCCTCAGCAGTCTGAAGCAGGCGGGCATCCAATCCTCCTTCACGAATATCAAGGAGGCGATGAAGCCCGAGCTTGCCAACTACGTCGGCAACGCCCTCGTTTATTTCGTCGGCGCCTTCGTCTGCCTGTACCGCGGTGTTTCCACAGGTACGCTCTTTGCCTTTCTGACGAGCATGGGCAGTATTCTTTCCACCCTTTCGATGTGGCTCGGTATGGCGCTGACCAAAAACAGCGTCGACGTCGCGATGGATAAGATCAACGCCGTCATCAACGAGGCGACCAGCACCCCCGACGTTGACGAGGGGCATACGCGCTCGATCGAGATCGAGCGTATGACGGCAAGCGCTGACGGGTTGCCCTGCATCGAATTCAAAAACGTGTCCTTCGGCTACGACGACCGTATGATTTTTGACAACTTTAGTTGTCAAATGAAGTATGGGGAGAGCATTGCGCTCGTCGGTAGCAGCGGTAGCGGCAAAAGCACGCTGACCAAGCTCATTATGCGTCTTTACGAGATCAACGGAGGCAGCGTTCTTTTACACGGCCGCGACGTGCGCGACTACAATACGCACGAGCTACGCTATTCCTTCGGCGTCGTGCCGCAAAACCCCTTCATCTTCCGCGGCACGATCTGGGATAACATCCGCATCGTGCGCCCCGACGCACCGAATATCGACGTGATCAACGCGATGGAGGTCGCACGCGTGCATGAGTTCGTCAACAATCTGCCGATGGGCTGGAGCACGCAGATCGGCGACGGCGCACTCAGTCTTTCGGGCGGACAGAAGCAAAGGATCGCCATTGCGCGCGCCATTCTGAAAAACCCCGACATCCTCATTTTTGACGAGGCGACCAGCGCCCTTGACAACATCTCCGAGCGCCATATTCAGGAGGCGATGGAGGAGCTGATGAAAACGCACACCGTCATCATCGTCGCGCACCGCCTTTCCACGATCAAAAATGTTGACCGCATCCTCGTGTTTGATAACGGCAAGATCGTGCAGGAGGGCAAATTCGATGTGCTTGCAAATCAAGAGGGCATGTTCCGCAATATGCTCTACAATTAAAGGAGAACACTATGTACGATTTCAAGGAGATCAAAGAGTATCTTGACACGCTGCACGAAGAATACGGCATTCCCGGCGGCGGCATCGCCGTTTATCAAAACGGAGAAAAGCTCTACGAATACTGTATGGGATATTCCGACGGCGGAAAAACGCAGATAGCGACCCCCGACACCCGTTATTTTCTCTATTCCTGTACGAAGCCCGTGACCGTCACGGCGGCAATGATGCTCGTCGCGCGCGGCAAGCTCGTGCTCGACGCTCCCGTATCCGACTATCTGCCCGCATATGCCAACGCTTACCTTTTGGTAGACGGCGAGAGAAAGGCGCCCGATACCGTGATGACGGTGCGCCATCTCTTTACGATGAGCGGCGGACTTGACTACAATCTCGCAGCCCCCGCCGTCGTCGCCTGCAAGAAGAAAACCGACGGGAAGGCGACCACGCGCGAGCTTGTCGATGCCTTCATCGAGGATCCTTTGACGTTTGAGCCGGGCGATCACTTTCAGTACAGCCGCTGTCACGACGTGCTTGCCGCCGTCGTTGAGGCAGCAAGCGGCATGCGCTTCGGCGAATTTCTGAAGACCGAGATCTTCGAGCCGCTCGGAATGAAGGATACGGACTTTGCCGACCGGTCGGACGTTGCCGCGCAGTACAGTCACAGCCGTGAGCGCGGCGTCGAGGAGGTCGAGCGCAGTAATCCCTATATCCTTTCGGAAAACCACGAAAGCGGTGGCGCGGGGCTGATCTCCACGCTCGCCGATTACGGCAAATTCGCCGCGATGCTCGCTTCGGGCGGGAAAGCCCCTGACGGGCGCGTGATCATTCCGCGCACGGCGATCGACGAGCTGCGGCGTGAGCAGCTGTCAGCACTCGTTAAAAACCCCGCCTTCGGCTGTGCCGCAGGCCCCGGCTACGGTTACGGGCTGGGCGTACGCACACTTATTGATAGAAGCGAGGGGCAGAAGCCGCCCCTCGGCGAGTTTGGCTGGGACGGCGCCGCGGGCGCATATCTGATGGTTGACGTGGAAAACGGGATCGGCATCGCGTACGTACAGCACGTGCGCGGCTGGAATTCCATTGACCTTGGACACCCCCTGCACGCTCCGATGCGTGACGGCGTTTACCGCGCGCTCGGTCTTTGATTTTCATACAAAGGAGAATTTGAAAAATGGCAAATGAGCTTGAAATGCAAAAGGCACGCGCCGTCTACGCCTCGATCGTCAGCGCGCTGGACGACAAGGATTGGAAATTCGACCGCTTCGACGACGATATGGTGATCCGCAGCGGTGTGAAGGGTGAGGATCTGCCGATCGAATTCATTCTGTTCGTAAAGCCCGAGAATCAGGTCATCCAGTTTATCTCGAAGCTCCCCTTCGAGGTGCCCGAGGACAAAAGGGTCGAGGGCGCGATCGCCGTTGCGGTGGCAAACTACGGGCTGGTCGACGGCTCGTTCGACTACGATATCAGCGACGGTGAGCTTCGCTACCGTCTGACCGCCAGCTACCGTGACAGCTATCCCACCGCCGACCTCGTCGAATATATGATCATGTGCGCGGCAAGCACGGTCGACGATTACAACGACCGCTTCTTCGCGCTCGTAAAGGGGCACATTTCACTCGAGGATTTCATCAGCCAAGAGAAAAACTAAAAAACGAAAAAGATCCCGCGCAGCCGCGCGGGATCTTTTTCGCTTCGATCAAAAATTGAAGGTCCAGGCATTTTCGTGAAAATCGTAGGACCAATAGATCGGTGCCTCGCCAAGGATCGGCATCAGGATGATCATCCGCAGGGTATCGACCAGGATGAGCGAGCCAAGCACAGAAACGAGGATCACCGCTGCCTTATAAGGCATTTTGTTCTGTAAAAAGCGGAGCGAGGGAA
>JAZSGY010000105.1:0-18688 GCA_045532985.1 Eubacteriales bacterium
CGTTTGCGGCAACGAAGCCCTTGTCGTAGAGCTTGTGGCCAACTTCACAGATTTCCTTTTTGATTTCGTATGCGGATTTTTGCATGATCTATATTTCCTTTCACGATTTAGTAACGATTTGATAGGTATCCTTGGCGATCATAAATTCCTCGTCGGTGGGGATGACGAAGGTGCGTACCCTTGCCCCCTCCTTGGAAATATCGCCCTTGTTGCCGCGGCCGAGTCCCTCGTTCTTCACGGCGTCGACCTCGATGCCGAGGTAGTCCATATCCTTCGTCACGCGGGCGCGGATGTCGGCGTCGTTTTCGCCGATGCCTGCGGTGAAGCAAAGGACGTCAAGGCCGTTCATCTCGGCGATATACGAGCCGATGATCTTCTTCATATAATGCACGAGGATGTCGAGCGCGAGGGCGGCGCGACGGTCACCCTTCGCCTCCGCCTCCATCACGAAGCGGCAGTCGGAGGAAACGCCCGAAACGCCGAGCAGTCCCGACTTGCGATTGAGAAGATCCTCGATCTCGTCGGCGGTGAGGTTCATCTTCTTCATAATATAAGGAACGACGGTGGGGTCGATCGTACCGCTGCGCGTACCCATCGGCAGACCCTCCTGCGGGGTGAAGCCCATCGAGGTATCGACGGCGCGGCCGTGATCGATCGCGGTGATCGAGGAGCCGTTGCCGATGTGGCAGACGATGATCTTCAAGTCCTCGTACGCGCGCCCTGCCAGCTCAGCGGCGGCGGCGGAGACGTAGCGGTGCGAGGTGCCGTGGAAGCCGTAGCGGCGGATCTTGTACTGCTCGTACAGCTCGTAGGGCAGCGGATAAATGTACGCACGTTCGGGCACGGTGCTGTAAAACGAGGTATCAAAGACACCGACCTGCGGTACCGACGGCATCTTACGGCGGCAAGCCTCGATGCCCTTGATGGCAGGGGGACCGTGCAGGGGGTTGATCTCAACGATCGAATTTAAGTACGCGAGTGCCGCATCGTCAAGCAACGTCGATTCGCGCAGCTTTTCACCTCCGTGGGCAACTCTGTGTCCGACGGCACCGATTTCCGAAATGTCGGCAAGCACGCCAAGCTCGGGATCGGTCAGGAGCTTCAAAACGAGGGCGATCGCGTCGTCGTGATCGTTGAGCGTGACGTCCGCTCGGTAGGGCTCTTTACCGGGACGCTTGTGGGTGATGGCCCCGCCGATGCCGATCTTCTCACAGTTTCCCTTCGCGATCACAGCGCCCGTATCCATATCGAACAGCTGATACTTGAGGGAGGAGCTACCGGCATTGACAACCAGGATCTTCATAGTGGTTTCCTCCGTTTATTCTTCGGCAATGCGCTTGGATTCAAGCGATTGCTCGTTTTGATCAATATCCTCCAGCACGCGTGCCTCGTTGCGGTAGGCAATGTGGCAGCAGAGTGCGTCGATGAGTGCGAGGCGCGACATATGCGAGTTCAGTCCCGCAACGCTGTGGCGTACCTCCTCGGTATCCGTGACGAGCAGGATATCCGACACGCGCCCGACGGGCGAGCGCTCACGCCCCGTGATGCCGATGGTGACGGCACCGCGTGCGCGTGCCAGCTTCAACGCCTCGACGATATCCTTCGACGTACCCGACTGCGAGATGCCGACGGCAACGTCGTGCGTGCCGAGGTGCGACATCGCGATCATTTGCATATGCGTATCCGAGTAGGCGGCGGTCGAAACGCCCGCGCGCAGAAATTTGTTAGCCGCATCCGCGGCGACCGATGCCGACGAGCCGAGTCCGACCAGCACCACGCGCTCAGCCGAGGCGATCGCGTCCGACGCCCGCTCCATTGCCGCGGGGTCAAGGATGCGGCGCGTGCGCTCAAAGGAGAGGTAGGCGTCGCTGCAGACCTTCTCAAAGATCTCGTAGCAGGAGTCGGTGCGCGTGACGTCGGGGGCGATCATCCTGCGCTCGGTCTGCTGGGCAAGCGCGAGCTTCAGCTGCTGGAAGCCCGAGAAGCCGAGGCGGCGCGAGAAGCGGACGACGGTCGCCTCACTGCTCTGGCATTGTTCGGCAAGCTCGGTGATCGTCAGCGGCAACGCCTCCTCCGCGTGTGAGAAAAGAAAATCCGCGATCCGCTTTTCGGATCTGCCCATTTCGTCATACAAAAGACGCGCCTTAAGTAGCGTTCGATTCATACTGTGGGCTCCTTTTCGCGGTTTTCAAAAAATATTTTCACTTTTCTCCATTTTACACCGAAAATTATTTTTTGTCAATGCTTTTTTTCATTTTCATTTTTGTTTTTTAACGATTTTTAGAAAAAGGACAGATTTGCCCTATATACGGCGGGTTTTCCAGCTTTTTGAAATGAAAATAATTTTCATAAAAATAGCATCCGATGAAAAATCGGAGGCTATTTTTTACAGTTTTAAGAAAATCGGTTCACCAAAGAGATCAAAATAAGAGATCGGGGCGATCTTCACGGTATCGGCGGCGTCGCAAGGGGGGAGGGACGCGGTGATCTGCGTCGGTGCGTCGTAGCGCCAATAGGGCGCGCCGATATAGTGCGTGGCAAGCACCTCGCCGCCGCGGCAAAGCTCGACGCGGTAGGCGGGGACGCGGTCGTCCTGATTGTGCCCCGAGGGGGTCTGCTCCGCCGCGTCAAAGCAAAGGCAGAGCTTGCCGTTTTCGATCTCTGCCGTCGCGCGCGCGCCGTCGGGGAATGCGGGCGGGACTGCATCCTTGCAGCGGTCGGCACCGTAGAGCCAGCCCGCCGTGCCGTCGAGGATGCCCGGAAGATCAACGAGATACGGCGCGCCGATCTCGCGGTTCTCACAGATATCGAGGCGGTGGATCTCGGTAACGCCGCCGCGCACCTCGATCAGGAGCGCCTGCGAGCCGTCGTTCGGCAGATTGATCTGCTTTTTGACAGAATCCAAATAGTGGCAGAAGTGGCCGACGGCGTTCATCGGCGTGTGGATCGCGGTGTAGCCGTTTTGGTAGATCGCGCGGGGATCCTGGGCGGGGGTATGCAGGTCGCCCGTGATATTGATCACGTTCGGGTACTGCGACAAAAACGCCTGATAGTCGTCGCTAAAAAGCTTGCCGTAGGATCCCGTTACCGTGCCCTGCACCGACTTGTGGTGCATCACGAACACGGGGGATCTCGGCGTGTCGGCGACAGCCTTTTCGATCTCCGCTCTTACCCACGCCTCGTCCTCGGGGCGCAGAGCGCAGGTCCAGTTCTCACCGCCGACGGCGATGACGTGGTGACCCTTGATCACGCGGTGCTGACGCTCGGGCATTGCGGTTTTCGACTGATAAAGCGCGATCGCGGCGGCGGTGATCTCTTCACCGTTGTTGTTCTGCGGAAATTCGTGATTGCCGAGCACGTAGATCCAAGGGGTATCCTTGATATAGCGGCGCACGGCGCCGAGGAACATATCGTAGGGCTCCTCGTAAAGCACCTCACAGACACCGCCGCCTGCCTTGTCGATCTGATAGCAGATATCGCCCGCAAGCAGGAATGCGTCAACGGCGGGAGTGATCTGCGAGAACACCTCAAGGGTGCGCGTGAAGCGCTCGATCCCCTCTCCGCGGTGGGTGATGTGGGTGTCGCTGATGACCGCCAGACGAAGGTCGGCGGGGGTACGCGTCTGCCAATCGGCAGGGTTGTAATTGAAATACATAGCTCCGTCCTCTTTATATTTATACTCAGAAATGGAAGAATCCCTCAGCCGAATTGCCGAGGCTGAAGCCCGAGAAGCCCGAGAACGCCATCGCGACGAGTGCCGCCGCAACCAGCGTCAGGGGGAAGCCGCGGAAGGCACGGGGCGGCTTTGCGAAAAACATCCGCTGACGCACGCCCGCAAAGATGACGATGGCGAGCGTGAAGCCGAGTGCCGCCGAAAATCCGAACACGACCGAATGCAGAAAATCGTAGCCGTAGTCGATGTTCTGGAGTGCCGCGCCCAGCACGGCGCAGTTCGTGGTGATCAGCGGCAGAAAGATGCCGAGCGCACCGTAGAGCGCGGGCACGAAGCGGCGCAAAAACATTTCGATCAGCTGGACCAGCGCGGCGATCACGAGGATAAATGCGATGGTCTTGAGATAGGTCAGCTCAAAGGGGACGAGGATATAGGTGTAGACCGCCCACGTCGCGGCGCTCGAGAGCGTCATAACGAAGGTGACGGCGGCACCCATACCGATGGCGGTATCGGGTTTTTCCGATACGCCGAGGAAGGGACAGCAGCCCATAAACTTGTAGAAGATGAAGTTTTCCACCAAAACGGCGGTCAGCATCAAAACGAAGATATCAAGCATCGTTGCGTTCCCCCTTCTTATTCTTCTTGGGGCGCGCGCGGAAATGGTTGACCGCGGCGATCACGCAGCCGAGCGTTAAAAACGCACCGGGGGCTGCGGCAAAGAAGCCGATCGGCGTAAAGCCGAGCGAGAATCCGAAGATGGACGCACCGCCGAGGATCTCACGGAAAAACGCGACGATCAGGAGTGCGACGGTAAAGCCGAGTCCCATCGTCACGCCGTCCCAAAGCGACGGCAGGGGCGGATTCTTCGAGGCAAACGCCTCTGCCCGCGCGAGGATGATGCAGTTGACGACGATCAGCGGAATGAAGATACCGAGTGCTGCGTAAAGCGAGGGCAGGTACGCCTGCAAAAGAAGCTGCACGGCGGTCACGAAGCCCGAAATGATGACGATGTAGGCGGCGATACGCACCTGCTTCGGAATGAATTTACGCAAAAGCGAGATAAACAGGTTGGAAAACGCAAGCACCGCGGTGGCGGCAAGCCCCATACCGATGGCGTTTGACAGTTTCGTGGTGACGGCGAGGGTCGGGCACATACCGAGCAGCTGGATCAGCGTCGGGTTCTTGTCGATCAGACCCTCCTTCAGATGGGAGAGAAAGAAGGAATGCTTTTTCATTTGATCTCTCCTTTCAGTCCGAGTGCGACCACGCGGTTGACGGCGTCGGTCACGGCGCGGGAGCTGATGGTAGCGCCCGCCATTTTGTCAACGGTGCCGTCGGCGGAATCCTTGAAGCCTGCGAGGAATTCGTTTTTCGTTTTCTCCTCGGTCAGCCCCTTGGTCTCGCTGTGCGAGGTCACGGTAACGCCCGAAACACATCCGTCGGGCGTAATGCCGACGAGCAGCTCAAGACTGCCGCCGTAGCCTGCGCCCGAGACGCTGACGGCGTAGCCGAGGAATTCGTCACCGCCGTAGACGGCGAGGATCTCCTTGACCGTATCGCTTCCCTTGACCTTGTCCGTCACGTCCTTGACCGAAAGGTCGCCGTCGACGGTAAACAGCTCCTCACGGATGGCGGCGGTCTTGGTTGCCAGCTCATCCTCGGCAATTTTATCCTTGGTCAGCGCGTTGACCGCGGCGAGCATCCCCGCGATCGCGGCAGAGATCAGAAGCAGAATACCTGCGATCCGTATGTAATAAAACAGATTCTTCACGCCTTTTTCCCCCTTTTCTGACCGAAGCGGCGGGGACGCAGGAAGCGGTCGAGGTAATAAACGAGAAGGTTACAGATGAGGATCGAGTAGGAGACCCCCTCGGGTGCGCCGCAGAAGTAGCGGATAAAGACGGTGAGAAGTCCGCACAAAACGCCGTAAACGAGGCGTGCGCGGGGAACTGTGGGCGAGGTGACGTAGTCGGTCGCCATAAAGAACGCACCGAGCACAAGGCCGCCCGAGAGGATGCTTGCCGCCATAAAGCGCAGATCGAAGAAGCCGCCCGTCTGCGGGAAGACGAAGGTGATCAGCGCGACCGTGCCGATATAGGCAACGGGGATATGCCAGCTGATCACGCGTGCAAGGATGAGGTAAAGCCCGCCGAGCAGAAGGAGCATCGCCGAGACCTCACCGAGCGTGCCGGGGCAAACGCCGACGAACATCTTCACAAGCGACAGCTCTGCGATCTGTCCCGTCTTGACCAGAACGAGGGGGGTCGCGCCCGCCGTGCCGTCAAGCATCGGGTAGGCGTCGCCGCTCATTGCAGAAACGAAGGAGATCACGAGAAAAACGCGCGCGGCAAGTGCGGGATTGACGAAATTGCGTCCAAGCCCGCCAAAGAGCTGCTTTGCCACGATGATGGCAAAGGCGGAGCCAAGCAGGGCGTAGAAGGGATGCAGGGTGATCGGCAGATTCATCGCGAGCAGCATACCCGTCAGGAGTGCCGAAAGATCGCGTACCGTCACGGGGCGGCGCGTGATCCTCTCGTAAAGCCACTCGAAAAAGACCGAGCCCGCCATACAAACGACGGTGAGGATCAGCGCGTTGAGACCGTAACGCGGACCGACGGTGAAGGCAAGCACGATGCCGAAGATAAGCGCGGGTGCGAGGGCGAGGATGACCTGAAGCATCAGGTACGCCGTCGTATCCTTATGTCTGATATGGGGCGAGGAGGCAACGACGAGGCGCTCGGGATATTCGATTTCAAGATTCTGTTCGTCCATCTTGCTCTCCTTTACTTCTTTTGCTTTGCCGCAAGGGCAGTCTTTGCCACGCGGACGTACTGCACGATCGGCACGTGGGCGGGGCATACGTAGGAGCAGGAGCCGCATTCCACGCAGCTTCTCGCTCCGTAAAGCTCGGCGGACGCGTAGTCGCGCCGCCGCGCGTAGGCGGCAATGTAGTTCGGCATCAGGTGCATCGGACACCCCTTGACGCATCTGCCGCAGCGGATGCAGGAGCCGTGCTCGTAGGAGTAGCTCTCCTCCTCGGAAAACAGAAGGATCGCCGAGGTGCCCTTGGTCACGACGCCGTCAACGTCCCACTGTGCCGCACCCATCATCGGTCCGCCCGAAATGAGTCGGCGCGGGGTCTTGACGAGTCCTCCGCAGAACTCGATCACGTCGCGGTAGGAGGTGCCGATCGGAACGGAGAGGTTCTGCGGCGTGCGGACGCAGTCGCCGTCGACCGTCACGATGCGCTCGATCACGGGCTGATTGGTGTTGAAGGCGCGATAGATCGAGGAGACGGTCTCCGCATTGAAGATCACGCAGCCGACGTCGGCGGGGAGCTTCCCTGCGGGCAGCTCCTTGCCCGTCAGGGCGTAGATGAGCTGTCGCTCGTCGCCCTGCGGATATTTGGTTTTCAGGACCGCGACCGAGATATCGTCCATATCCCAGGTCAGCCCCTTGAAGATCTGTATGACGCTTGGCTTGTTGTCCTCAACGGCGAGGATCGCCTTATTAAGACCGAGGGCGTGCATCAGAACGCGCGCGCCGCCGACGACCGCCTCGGGATGCTCCTGCATCAGGCGGTGGTTTGCCGTGATATAGGGCTCACACTCCGCGCCGTTGACGATCATCGTATCGACGCGTCCGATCGCCGAGGCGATCTTCGCGTGGGTCGGGAAGGTCGCGCCGCCCATACCCGCAACGCCCGCGTCCCTGACGATCTTTACGATCTGCTCAGGCGTGGTCTCTGCAAGACTGCGCTCCTTCGGCGCGATCGTCGGACAAAGCTCGTCCCTCCCGTCGTTTTCGATCACGATATGCTGTACGGGGATGCCGCGTGCCGACGGCTTCATCTCAATCGCCGTAACGGTGCCCGATACGCTGCTATGTACGGGAGTGCAAAGCCCCTCTGCAAGATCACCGATGCACTGACCGCGCAGTACGCGGTCGCCGACGGCGACGGTCGGCTGTACGGGTGCGCCGATGTGCTGGGAGAGCGGGATGCTGACCGTATGCGGTGCGGGCATTCTGACCGTGCGCATCCGCTCGGTATTCTTGTGTTCCTCTACGTGGACGCCGCCACGAAACGTTTTTGCCATAGTTATCCTCTCAAAAGGTCATTTGCAATATTGTAGACCGACTTTCCCTGCCGCTGACACATTCTCGCCGTCTGCGCCGACCCGCTACGGTCGCGCGTGACGTAGGCGATGCAGATATCGCCAAGCTCTGAAAGACGCGCGTTGCGCTCACGCATCACGCCGTCGTAGTAACGCTCCGCCGTGTATTCCACGCCGTCAGCCGCGGCAAGCACGCGACGGTAGCGCTCTGTGTCCTCGGGCGAATATTTTGCCTCCTGCCCCTTATGCGGCAGGATCATATAGAGCCGTACCTCGGGATGGACCGAGCGAAGCCGCAGCACCTGCTCTGCGGCAAGCAGATCGAAGCCCATTGCGCCGCCGTTATAAAAATTGCGACAGCCCTGCTCGTACGCCCAGAGAATGCGGGCGGCGAGCGCAAGGACGAAGCCGCGATCCGACGGGATCCCGCGGTGTCCCGTGAAGGAGCAATTCAGCATAGTCCGCACCCACTTTCGACTAAAATATAATATACTCTATATTTTATACGTTTTTTCCGCGTATGTCAAGGTCGGTGCGCAACTTTTCTTCGGGGACGTTCTTTTTTTTCCGCGCACGCGCCACGGGCTCGAGGATACAGAGAAGGAGCAAATAGAGTCCGAGGTAGTAGCCCGCCTTCAGAAGAAGCGACGCGAGCGTTCCCTCCGCCGTGAAGATCCGCGCCGCCGTGCCGAATCCGAACAGCGCCGCACCAAGCGGAAGCAAGACGGAAAGCGAAAGGCTGAGCGCGGGGCGCAGTGCCACGCAAAGGCGGAAGATCGAAAGCACGAAATTAAAGATCTCGGTGATATAGATCACGGCAACGTAGCCCGAAATGCCGTAGCGCGGCAGAAAAAGCAGGAGCAAGAGGATGCTGATCGCCGCGTCGGCGATATTGACCCCCATCGAATAGACCTGATGTCCAAGCCCCTTTAAGAGCGCGTCGACGATGCTGTCAAGGTACATCACGGGGATCGCGGGGGCAAGCAGAAGCAGGTAGTAGCCTGCGGTCGGCGCGCTGTAAAGGAGTGTTGAAAGATCGCCCGAGAGCAGTGCCATCAGCCCCGCCGTGCCGATCGAGAAGACGAGCCCCGCCGAAAGTGCGCGCACCGCAATGCGGCGCGCACCCGCACGATCGTCCCGCGCGTGGCATTCGGCGACCTCGGGCACGAGAAGCCCTGCAAAGGAACCGACGACGGCGGTCGGAAAAAGCAGAACGGGAAGCACCATACCGTGCAAAACCCCGACCGCCGCGAGCGCCTCGGCGCGCGTGAGTCCGCCGCGCATCAGCGCGGAGGGAACGAGCAGATGCTGAACGGTCGAAAGACCGCTTCGCACGTAACTGCTGATCGCGATCGGCAGGGCGATCTTCAGGGTGCGCAGCAGCATTCCCTCGGTGTCACTGCGCACGCCGCGAAAGTGGCGGCGTCGGTCGAAGAAGAACAAAACGAGCGAGAAAAGGAGCGACAGAAGCTCCGAGAGCGTGCCGCCGAGGGCGAGGGCAAGGCAAGCGTAATGCACACCGCCCGGCAGAAGGCGTAAAAGCAAAAGCACGGTCGCCGTCATCCGCAGGCACTGCTCAAGGATCGCCGCCGCGGCGTTCTTATATACGCGGCGTACCGCGGTGAAGTAGCCGCTGAGCGCCGCCGTCACGGAAACGGGCAAAAGGCCGAGCGCAAGCACCGAAAGCGCGGGGAGCGTGCGCACGTCGCCAAGCACGTAGCTTGAAAGCGGCGGGGCGAGCAGAAGCAGTGCCGCCGTGGCAAGCCCACCGCAAAGCAGAGCGTAGCGCAGTACCGCCGAGAGCGCGCCGAGCGCGTTCTCGCGGCGCGAAAGCCCCAGCTCCTCCGCGACCATCCGCGTCGAGGAGAGCGAGATCCCCGCACTCGCGAGCGTGAGGGCGAAGGCGTAGATTCCCATGATCATCGAAAAGAGTCCCATTCCCTCACTGCCGATCTTCTCCGCAATATAGGAATTGAAGCCAACCGAAAGACTGCGCAGTAAAAGCGCCGATGCCGAAAGCCAGAGGGCGTTTTTGATAAATTCTGCGCGCTTCTTCATATCTACCTCGCTTTAATTGTAAAGTTAACTTGTCATTTTTCGCTATTTCCCGTAAAAAGGGAATACTCAAAATCTATGCGCGGCAGACTCTTTTTATGCAAACCAAGCTTTACACGAAAGCAAAAAAGGCACACGCAAGCGCGTATGCCTTCTGCTTTTGTTTTCTCCCTGCATTTCCTTTGTTTTTGCGTTACCGCAATATTTGTGAAATGCTGCGCGCGGGACACACGGAGGGACATCCGCCTAATTTTCGATCATCCCCCACCTCGTTAACCGCGTAAACGCGGTATGGCGCTAACGGTTTTCACTTCCGTTTTATTTTTGTTCTTCTCAATAGACCGAGAGCAGCTCCTTCATTTTCTCTGCGACCGATTCTGCAAGCGTGCGGACGTCGTTTTCGTCCTCCCCCTCGACCATCACGCGAAGCACGGGCTCCGTCCCCGAGGGGCGCACCAGAATGCGTCCGCATCCGCCGAGTTTCTCCTCTGCCTCAGAAAGCACGCTCGATACCGTCGTGTCGGTATAGAAGGCGAGCTTTGCCGCGGGGCTGACTCTGAGATTGACGGTGTGCTGCGGATACTTTTTCATCACCGACGCAAGCTCGGAGAGCTTTTTGCCGCATCGCTTCAGGTGTGAAAGAAGCTGAACTGCCGTGAGCTGACCGTCACCCGTCGTGGCGTAGTCGCGGAAGATCAGGTGTCCCGACTGCTCGCCGCCGAAGGAATAGCCGCCTGCCTGCATCTGCTCCAGCACGTAGCGGTCGCCGACCTTTGCGGCGATGAACTGCAGACCGTTTTCCTCACAGAATTTGCCGAAGCCGAAGTTTGACATCACGGTGCCGACCACGGTGTTCTTTGCGAGCTTTCCGCGCTCCTTCATATCCTTCGAGAGGATCGCCATGATGATGTCGCCGTCGACCTCCTTACCGTTTTCGTCAACGGCAAGACAGCGGTCCGCGTCGCCGTCGAAGGCGATGCCGCAATCCATATGATGCTCCAGCACGTAGCGTGAGAGCGATTCAAGATGCGTCGAGCCGCAGTTACGGTTGATATTGATGCCGTCGGGTGCGTCGGCAAGCATACGGCACTCGGCGCCAAGAGAACTGAAGAGCTTCTCTGCCGTGCGGCTGGAGGAGCCGTTCGCGCAGTCAAACGCTATGCGCATTCCCGAAAGAGATTCGCCCGTGGTGCTTTTGAGATGCTCGATATAGTCCTCTGCCGCCATCTTGACGTAGGCGATGCGCCCGATGCGCTCCGCATCTGCCAGAATCGGCTCGGGAGAATTGTCAAGCACGATCGATTCGATCTCCTCCTCCAGCTCGTCGGGCAGCTTGAAGCCGCGCGCGCCGAACACCTTGATGCCGTTGTAATCGTAGGTGTTGTGGGATGCCGAGATCATAACGCCTGCCATCGCGCCGTACTTTTCGACAAGATACGCAACGGCGGGGGTCGGAACGACGCCGAGGTCAAACACCGAGACCCCTGCGGAGCATAGCCCTGCGGCAAGTGCCGAGGCAAGCATTCTTGAGGAAATGCGGGTGTCCATTCCGACGACGACCCGTAGATCCTTGTGGTTGCCCTTCGACAGAACGGTCGCGACCGCACTGCCGATCTGCATCGCACGGGTAGTCGTCAGCTCGCTGTTCGCGATGCCGCGCACGCCGTCGGTGCCAAATAATCTGCGCATATTACGCCTCCTTTTTGGGAACGGGCTCGCCGCTTCCCTTGTAAATTGTGCGCTCGGGTATGATCCCGCGCACGCGTGAGAGCGGATACACGACGGCGTCGCGTCCGACGATCGAGCCGGGACACAGAACCGAGTTGCAGCCGATCTCTACCCTGTCGCCGAGCATCGTGCCGATCTTACGCAGTCCGCTTTCCTGCTCGTCGTCGCCGTGGATCACGATGTTCTTGCGGTCACTGCGGATGTTCGACGCGATCGCGCCCGCACCCATATGCGACAGATAGCCGAGCACCGAGTCGCCGACGTAATTGTAGTGCGGCACCTGCACCGAATCGAACAGGATCGCGTTCTTCAGCTCGGTGGAGTTGCCGATCACGCAATCGCGTCCGACCAGCACGCTTCCGCGGATATACGCACCGGGACGGATCTCGGTTCCCGCGCCGATCACGCAGGGGCCACAGAGCGTTGCGGTGCTTGCGATCTTCACGGTCTTATGTACGAAGACCTCGTGTGATTGCTCGCGGTATTCCGTAGGGTCGAGCGTTTTGCCGTAGGCACGGACGAACTCGCCGATGTGTGGGAGCACCTCCCACGGGTAGGTCAATCCTCCAAGCAGGGATGCCGCCGCGGTATGCGACAGATCGTAAAGCTCGGAGATCTTTGGGATCTTTGCCATACTTCCTCCTTCTTAATAGATTTGTACGCTTCCGTACCTTTCTATTATATCATCAAGTGGGAGATCCTGTCAACAAATCTTCGGAAAAACCTTGCAAAGCGTCACGCGCTGTGATAAAATAAGTATATTCAAACGAAGGGAGGGTGCGTAGTGGAGCAGAAAACGAAGGTCGCCGTAGTCGGCGCAGGACACGCGGGGATCGAGGCGGCACTTGCCGCGGCGCGGCTCGGGCTTGACACCGTGCTGTTCACCATCAATCTTGACGCGTTGGCGAATATGCCCTGCAACCCCTCTATCGGCGGCAGTGGAAAGGGGCATCTCGTTTACGAGATCGACGCCCTCGGCGGTGAGATGGGCTATATTGCCGACAAGGTCACCCTGCAGAGCCGCACGCTCAACCTCGGAAAGGGTGCCGCCGTGCATTCCAAGCGCGTGCAGGCGGACCGTATGCGCTACCGCGCTTTGATGAAGGCGGCGGTGGAGGCACAGGAGCATCTTCACCTCGTGCAGTCCGAGATCACCGAGCTTTTATGTGAAGAAACCGACGGGGGAAAGCGCGTCACGGGCGTGCGCACGCACCTTGGCGAGGTCTTTTCGGCGGACGCCGTGATCATTGCCGCGGGCACTTATCTTGACGCGGCGGTCTTCGTCGGGCAGAATTCCTATCCGTCGGGCCCTGACGGAATGCTCCCCGCACGGGGACTTTCGGCATCGCTCGCCGCACACGGCGTATCGCTTCTGCGCTTCAAGACGGGCACGCCCGCGCGCGTGGCACGGCGGAGCATTGATCTGTCGGCGCTTGAGGTGCAGGCGGGGGAAACGGGTGCGCTTCCCTTCTCGGTGCGTACCGACGCCGAGCGCTACGCCGCGCTGTCCGACACCCCCTGCCATATCGTTTACACGAATGAAAATACCCATCGCATCCTGCGTGAGAATCTCTCGCGCTCGGCGATGTACTCAGGCAAGATCGTCGGCACGGGCCCGCGCTACTGCCCCTCGATCGAGGATAAGATCGTGCGGTTTGCCGATAAGGAGCGGCATCAGCTTTTCGTCGAGCCGACGGGGGCTGACACCGACGAGATGTATATTCAGGGCTTCAGCACCTCGATGCCGACCGACGTTCAGCACGAGATGCTACGCTCGCTTCAGGGCTTTGAGCATGCCGAGATCATGCGCTACGCCTACGGCATTGAATACGACTGCGCCGACCCCTTACAGCTCTACCCGACCCTTGAATTCAAGGATATTTCGGGGCTTTACGGCGCGGGGCAGTTCAACGGCACCTCGGGCTATGAGGAGGCGGCGGCGCAGGGCCTTGTCGCGGGCATCAACGCCGCGCTGAAGATCTTAGGGCGTGAGCCGCTGATCCTTTCGCGCGACTCCTCCTACATCGGAACGCTGATCGACGACCTCGTGACCAAGGGCACGCGTGAGCCCTACCGAATGATGACCTCGCGCTCGGAGTACCGCCTGCTTCTGCGGCAGGACAACGCCGACCTGCGGCTGACCGAGATCGGACACCGCGTCGGTCTGATCGGTGCGGAGCGCTACGCCGCATTCCTCGAAAAGCGTGCGGCGATCGAAAAAGAGACCGCGCGTCTTTCGCGCACCGTCGTGCCGCCCTCGGCACAAACGAACGCCTATCTTGATTCCCTCGGCTCGGCGAGGATCGCCACGGGCGTCACGCTCGCGGAGCTTTTGCGCCGTCCCGAGCTTGACTACGAAAAGCTGACGCCGCTCGATCCGTGCCGTCCGCCGCTTCCCCCCGCCGTCGTGACGACGGTCGGGATCAACGTGAAGTACGAGGGCTATCTGCGCCGCCAGCGCGCCGAGGTCGCGCGTATGGCAAGGCTTGAGGAAAAGCCGCTCTCGCCCGACCTTGACTACAAGGCGATCCGCGGTCTGCGCATCGAGGCGGCGCAAAAGCTTGCCGCGATCCGCCCGCTGTCGCTCGGTCAGGCGTCGCGCATCAGCGGCGTCAACCCCGCCGACATCAGCGTGCTTCTGATCCATCTGTCGCGGGGATAAAATAAAAAGGAAGGGAGATCCGTATGCTGCTCTATCTTGACGCATTGAAAAACGACGAGCTTTCGCGCCGCCGTGAAACGCTGCTGCTCGATATCCGCGCAGGCACGGACTCCTTTTTTGACGCCTTCCGCTCGCTTTCCGAGTGCTTTTTGAAGCATTTGCTTGCCGCGGCGGAGCATCCCTTCGCGCCAAACGACGGCGTCGGTAAGCTTTTGCGGGACGGCGCGGTGCAAACGCTGCTGGGGGAGGTCTATACGATCCCCAAGGAGGCGGTCGCGAAGCTCTCCGACTATATTCTGAAGATCAACAAGCACGTCCACAGTCGTGAAAAGCAGGCGGATAAGGATAGCGTTTTCGCCTATCTGCTGGCGTTTTACCGCTTTTCGGCACCCGCCGCGTCAGTCCTCGGCGCTACGCCGACGCCGCCCGATCCGATCGCCTTCGACGCTCTGTTCTGCTCGCACGCAGAGGCGGTCAAGCAGGCGAAGGAGGCGGCAGAGGAGAAAAACGCACGTATGTTCAAAAGGATCCTTGACCGTGTGGACGACCTTGAGCGCAAGGTCACGCAGCCAAAGGCACCGCCCGTCATCCCCATCCGTGACTGCACGCAGTATTTTCTCTCGGAGCAACGGGAGGATGCGCACAGCGCGTCCCTGTCCCGTATGCGTATGCTTTACTCCGCCGCACTGATCTTGCTCGGCGTGTTTGCGCTTTGCTCGCTCCTTGCCTTCGGAATGCTCAGCCTTCTTTTCCTGATCCCCGCCATCTATCTTGCCTTCGTGCTGATCGCCTTCCGCTCCGACTGCAACGGAATGCCGCGCGTGATGGAGTGCGCGGAATTTGAGGACTGCACGCCGATGCACGCCTATACCTCACCGCGCGGCGTCCGCTATATGGACGGCTGGATCAAGGATCGCTACGGCGGCTTTCTGCCGCTGACCGTGATCCTTGCGATTCTTTCGGTCGTTTTGCCGTTGTTCGTCGGCTCCTCCTTCCTCACGGGGCTTTGCATCTTTTTCGCGATCCTTTCCGTGATCATGGCAATTTGTGTAGTTTCGTTTACAAAATCCTTCTACAATACCTATTCTCTCACGGTCCTCGTTTTCAAGGAGTACCGCTTCTACTTTATCGTCGGTCAGGAGCAGCTCGACCACGACCGCGTGAACGCGCTCGTCGGCGGAATTCCGCCGATCCCTTGACATTTTGAAAAGAATATGCTAAACTAAGCTTGACCTACCCTCGGAGCAATGGCATCTGCCGCGAGCAAAGGGGGTTTTGATATGGTCAAACAAACGTCGTCTGCTCGCCGCCTTCTGGTCGCGGCAAATCTTCGCCGTCTGATCAAGGCAGATCCTGCCATCCGCACGCTTGCCGCGTTTTCTGAGCTTCACGGCTCGGACATCCGCACGGTAAAGCGTTGGTGTCGGGACGGTGTTGATTCGCTCAGCACGGTCGCGGAGATCGCGAAGACACTCGGCGTTTCGGATCTTGCGTTGATACTCGACGCGTCCGAAAGCTGAAAAGAGACTGCCTCAAATGCAAATTTGAGGCAGTCTCCTTTTTTATTTCGAGGGTGGCAGATGCTGCCACTTTTCTTTTTAAGGAATGTGCGTTATGATAGAGTCAGCGAATTTCCTGATCGATGCTGTCAAACAGCGCGTCGGCGAAAAAATCGCGGATCGTAATGTCAAGACCGTCGCAGATCTTCTGCAGGGTCGATACCGTCGTGCTGTGGTTGCGTCCGCTGACGATATTGTTGAGCGTCGACTGCGTGATCCCGCAGGTCGTTGCCAGCTTGTTGAGCGTCATCCCGCGCTGTGCGCAGAGTGCCGCGATCCGCTTCTGTACCGCGATCCCGATCTCCATCTTTTCTCTCCCTTCGTTTATTTTACCCTTTATTTTACCATTTTAATATCGTAAAAAGTTATCTCTTTTGGGTTGACTTTTGACTTTCGGTATGCTAATATAAAAACAGAAAATAAATAAAGGAGGTTTTACCTATGGCAAAGGGACCGCTTTACGTAGCGAGAAAGAGTATCATCCCCGCCTTTCAGTGGTATCTCGTGCTGACCTTCTGGCTGATCATCCCCACGTTCATCATCATCTGGGACGTGATCGTCAGACAGCACTACTCGATCGAGTTCTACGACGGCTACTACATTGAGCGCGAGGGTGTCTTCAACGTTCAGGAGAAAAAGCGCGTGCTTCCGAAGATCCTCGGCGTTTCGATGGACGTCTCCTTCTTCGGCTACGGCGATTTACGTATCGACGCCGTTGGCAAGAACGATCTGTACCTTGACGAGATCGCAGAGCCCGAGGGACTTCGCACCTTTCTTGAGGAGCATTTCGTGGATGACGAAACGATCGCACAGTACGGGAAGTCAAGCGTTGGCATTGCGCTCGACGAATAAACAGAGCGTGCCCGCCATCGCGCGGCACGCTTTTCCCATTTCATTCAACTTTTGGAGGTAGAACGATGAAAAGATTTTTGATCCTTGCACTTCTTTTGTGCGCGCTGTTCGTTTTCTTCGCCTGCGATACGGGTGACGTACCCGCAAGCAGTAGCAGCAGCAGTAGCAGTAGCAGTAGCGAGCCGGAATCACCGCCCGCAAGCAGCAGCACACCCGAGACGCCCCCTGCAAGCAGTAGCACACCCGAGACGCCCCCGCCGAGCGGCGGCGACCCCGTCGATCCCGACGAGCCCACCGATCCCGACGAGCCGACTGATCCCGACGAGCCGACCGATCCCGACGAGCCGACTGATCCCGATGAGCCCACCGATCCCGACGAGCCCTCCGATCCCGACGAGCCCGACGAGCCCGACGAGCCCACCGATCCCGATGAGCCCGCCGTCTTCACGGTGACATTCGTTACGAACGGTGGCACGCCGATCGAGCCGATCACGGTAAACGACGGCGAAACGCTTGCACTGCCGAAGAATCCGAAGCGGAAGGGACACGCATTCGTGAATTGGTGCACCGACGCCGCCCTGACGACGGTCATCGATCTTACCGCTCCCATTACGAAAAACACGACGCTTTACGCCGCCTGGAACGAATGCGTTGACATCCCCGCGCTTCTCCTCGATCTGCTTGACGGATATAAGCTGGACCCCTACAAGTACGTTCCCGACACGATGCGCCACGACTATGCGGACGGATTGATCTCCGCTACCGACGCGCAGGTCGATTACTCCTCCTCCGTTTTGCTTTCGCGCGTACCGAAAAACGGCTTCGGCGAGCAGTGGAGCATGGTGCTGAACAACATTCAGCAGTCCAGCAGCTTCTTCAAGGCGCTGAGCGTGATCGAAACGATCTCCACCTCCTCCGCGACGATCTTTAACCTTTTCTTTGATGACAACCCTGCGGACACGGCACACCATACCTTTATGGACGGCGGCTACAACGTCACCGTGGATTTCAACGGAAAGACCATCAGCTACGTCGTTGAGTACGAAAGCGTACAGATCGCCCTCTCGATGGATATTTTAAGCGGCGAACGGCGCGTGCGCGTACAGCTCTCCGATGCCAACGCACTCGCCTACACGATCAAAAAGGATTCCTATGAATTTGCGATCCGCTATCTCGGCGTCAGACGCGCGATGTTCTCCTTTGAAAAGGAGAGCGACGGTAGCGTCAGCGGACACATCTACGAGTATCTGACGGCAGCAGGCGTTACGATCGGAAGCTGTGCCGATTTCTACATCACCGAGGATTACGTCACCGCCGTCGGTAACAAGGCGGACGGGATGGTAGGCTTCAAGGGCTACATCAACGAGCTTTACGACGCAAAGACGGGCAAGCTGCTCGGCTATGAGGTCGAGGAGATCGATCCGCTCCTCGGCAAGCTTGCCTTCCACACGCTGTGGTTCGATCTGAATGCATTCGACGGCTTCGACAGCATCCGCTACGATGCGGAAAACGGGCTATTCTACGTCAACGGTAAAAGCACCGAATGGAAATCGAAGAACATCTCCGTGATCAACCGCTCCCGCCGCTTCGATATTGAATTCAGAACGCAGTATTTCTACTCCTACGATGCGGCAAACGATGAATACGTTGAGCACAAGCTAAGCGTGCCGATGCTCTTCGTGCAAGAGGATTATTTTAACGATCTGATCAAGGACGTCAAGAACACGAACGATATCACCCTGACCCAAACGGTCAAGGATACGACCGTTTCAAAAATCCAAACCGAGCACGACACTCTGATCCCCACGTTCAAGGAAAACAAGGATTCCTTCACCGTGGATCACATCCTCGAATTTATCGGTACGAAGGTCGTATTTGAATAAGAAAAAAGCTCCTCGGCAAGTGAACAAGTCCGTTAAAAACGGACAATAGACAAAAGCCCCCTTGATGTGGTAGAATTAAAGTACCATATCAAGGGGGTAATTGTATGCCAAGAAAGTATCAACACACACAAGAACTATTGCCACAAATCAAAAAGATGTTG
>JAZSGY010000024.1:0-8319 GCA_045532985.1 Eubacteriales bacterium
AAAAAGAGATAACATTTCGACGAACACGATTTGTTATCTCTTTCTGTTTGTAATAAGGGTTTGGGCTTAGCCCCTAATGCGTTTGACCAGTCAAATGCGATGCTCGCACTTAGCGGTGTTGTTCAAATTCTCCGCTAAGAATATCACCCTTTTGATGCTCTCATTTTTTATTGAATTGACTGTTCAAAGCTTTTCGGCAAGATCGAGGATCAGACGCTCGGTCTTTTCCCAGCCGAGGCAGGGGTCGGTGGTCGATTTGCCGAAGATATGCTCACCCGTGCTTTGCGCGCCGTCCTCGAGATAGCTCTCGATCATCAAGCCCTTGACGAGGTGCTTGATGTCCGCATTCTGGTTGCGGCTGTGGACGATATCCTTCGCAATGCGTACCTGCTCAAGATACTGCTTGCCCGAGTTGTTGTGGTTGGTGTCGACGATCACTGAGGGGTTTGCGAGCTTCGACTTCTCATACAGCTCTCTGACGCGGATCAGATCCTCGTAATGATAGTTCGACGCGCTTCTGCCCGCGTAATCGATATAGCCGCGCAAGATCGCGTGCGCGTAGGGGTTGCCCGCACTCGTTACCTCCCAGCCGCGGTAGATGAAGGTGTGGCTCGACTGTGCCGCAACGATGGAGTTCATCATCACGGAAAGATCGCCGCCCGTCGGATTCTTCATGCCGACGGGGACCTCGATGCCGCTTGCGGTCAGTCTGTGCTGCTGATTCTCAACCGAGCGCGCGCCGACCGCTACGTAGGAAAGCAGGTCCGAAAGGTAACGGTAGTTTTCGGGGTAAAGCATCTCGTCCGCGCAGGAGAAGCCGTAGTCGCGCAGTGCCGAAAGATGCAGATCGCGGATCGCAACGATGCCCTTGTACATATCGGGCTTTCCGTCGGGATCGGGCTGATGGAGCATTCCCTTATAGCCCTGCCCCGTCGTGCGCGGCTTGTTCGTATAGATGCGGGGGATGATCACGATCTTGTCGGACACCTGCTCCTCGATGCGCTTCAGCCGTTCGATGTATGCAAGCACGGGCTCCTTATGGTCAGCCGAGCAGGGGCCGATCACGAGAATAAACTTATCGGAGCTGCCGCCAAAGACCGCCTTGATGCTCTCGTCACGCGCCGTCTTGACCGCCTGCATCCGCTGATCCAGTGGGTATTCTTCTTTTACTTCCTGCGGGATCGGGAGCTTTCTATGGAAGTTCATTGACATTGGAAATTCACCTCGGTTATTAAAGCTTACTGATATCTGCGTCCGTGATCAGCTTGAAGCCTGCGCCCGACAGCACGGACTCTGCCACGGCGTTGTCCTCCACGCGGAGAACGAGATACGCGTGCCGCTCGGTACGCGCTAAGAAGGCGTAAAGATATTCAACGTTGATATCCGCACGGTCCAGCACCGAAAGTGCCTCGGTCAGCTTGCCCGGGGCATCCGCGATCTTCACGCCGACGACGTCGATCACCTTGATGAGGTATCCGTGTTCGGTCAGCACGCGCTCCGCCGTCTTCTCGTCGTTGACGATCAGGCGCAGAATGCCGAGATCCTGCGTCTCTGCGATCGAAAGCGCACGCAGATCCACACCGCTTTGTGAAAGCAGGTCGGTTACCGAAACGACCGAGCCCTTTTTATTCTGTACGAAAACAGTTAACTGCTTGATTGCCATTTTTTCGTCTCCCTTCGTCTTAGATCAGCTTACGCTTGTCGATCACGCGGACTGCCTTGCCCTCGCTTCTCGCGATGGTCTTCGGCGGCACGAGATGTACTGCGGGATTGATGCCGAGCATCGTCTTCAGCGCGCCCGCCAGCGATTTTTCCATTGCAACGACGTCGCTGACCTTATCGGTAAAGGTCTCGGGCGTCATTTCTACGTTCACGTCAAAGGTATCGTTGTTCTTTACACGGTCGACGACGATCTGATAGTTCGGCTGATAGCCCTCGTTGAGCAGCACGGTCTCGATCTGGCTCGGGAACACGTTGACGCCGCGGATGATCAGCATATCGTCGGTTCTGCCCATCGGCTTCGCCATCTTGACGAGCGTGCGGCCGCAGGAGCATTTCTTGCGCGAAAGCACGCAGATGTCGCGGGTGCGGTAACGCAGAAGCGGGAACGCCTCCTTATCAAGTGAGGTAAATACCAGCTCACCCTTGCTGCCCTCGGGCAGGACCTCACCCGTTTCGGGGTCGATGATCTCCGCATAGAAATGGTCCTCGTTGACATGCATACCCGTCTGCTCACTGCACTCGAACGCCACGCCGGGACCGCTCGTCTCGGTCAGACCGTAGATATCGTACGCCTTGATGCCGAGCGTCTCCTCGATGCCGCGGCGCATCTCCTCGGTCCAGGGCTCTGCACCGAAAATGCCCGCCTTCAGCGGAATATCCTCGGGCTTGTAGCCCATCTCCTTCAGGCTCTCGCCGATGTACGCGGCGTAAGACGGCGTACAGCAAAGGATGGTCGCGTTAAGGTCGGTCATAAACTGGATCTGTCGCTCGGTGTTGCCCGAGGAAAGCGGAAGCGTCAGGCATCCGACCTTATGCGAGCCGCCGTTCAGCCCGGGGCCGCCCGTGAACAGACCGTAGCCGTATGCGACCTGGCAGACATCCTTCCTGGTTCCGCCTGCCGCCGTGATCGCGCGGGCACAGCAATCCTCCCACAGATCAATATCCTTCTGCGTGTAGAAGGCGACCACGCGCCGTCCCGTCGTGCCCGAGGTGGACTGAATGCGAACGCAGTCCTCCAGCGGCTTTGCAAGCAGGCCGTAGGGGTAGGCGTCACGCAGATCCGCCTTGCTGAGGAAGGGGAGCTTGTGCAGATCCTCAATGCCGTGAATATCGTCGGGGGTCACGCCCTTTTTGTCCATCAGATCGCGGTAATACGCTACGTTCTCGTAAACGTGCTTTACCTGGCGTACGAGCTTTTCGGACTGCAGCGCTCTCATATCTTCATGCGCCATCGTCTCAATTTCTTTTTGATAGTAGTTCTGTGCCATTTCTTTACCCTTTTTTTTTTGCTTCGGTTCGGAGAAAACAAAAAGTCCTCTGCATTCCGAAGAAGAATGCAGAGGACGAGAACATATCCCGTGGTACCACCTCTGTTCACCGTTCCCTCACGGGGACGGCCTTATCAGGTACTTGCATACCGTAGTTCTGTGACGGGAACACCCGTTGCATCCTACTGAAGATCACTCTCGTTCAGCGCACTGCTCGCAGAAGGAATTCAATACGGTCTCTCCCATTGCCTCGCACCAAACGGCAACTCTCTTGAGGGTCTTTCCGTATCTACTTGTTTCTGTTCTTTGCATTTGTTGGTGAAATTATAACACACTGCTCTGCTAAAGTCAATGGTTTTTTGAAAAAAATCGGTCTCTTTTGAATATTTATTCCTCACGGTAGCAGGCGAAAAGCGCGTCGATGCGCTCGGGATCCTTCAGTTGTCTTCGGCTGAGCAGGCTGACGACGATCACCGCAACGACGGAGACTGCCATTGCCGCAACGCCCATCTCGGGCGACTTTGCCGCCGCCGCGGAGAAGCCCGATCGGATCGAGATCACGAGGGTCGCGCCGCCGACGGTGAGAAGCCCCGAAAGGATGCCCGCATACGCGCCGAGCTTCGTGATCCGCTTTGAAAAGAGTCCCCAGATATACGGACCGATGAAGCAGCCCGAAACGATACCCCAGGAGAAGGACATCAGGCTTACGATGATCGGAATATTCTGTGTTGCGAAGATGAACGAGCAGGCAACGAAGACGAGACAAAGCACGCGCGTCAGGAGCATCTGGCGCTTTGCGGGGATCTCTTTTTTACTGACGGCGGGGATCAGATCGACCGCGACCGCGGAGGCAGAGGTCAGCACCACCGCAACGAGCGTTGACATCGACGCTGAAAGCAGAAGGATCATAATGACCGCAAGCAGCATACTGCCAAGCACGCCGCCGCCGAGCACCTCCATCAGAAGGGCGGGCACGACCGAGTCGACTCCGCCCTCGGGCAGCCGTCCGCCGAGGACGAGGCGCGAGGTCGCGCCGATCAGATACGCACCGCAGCCGATGACCAGGCAGAATACGGTTGAAACGACGGTTCCGCGCTTGATCGCGGCGGTGTCCTTGATCGCGTAGAATTTGCCGATCATCTGGGGAAGCCCCCAGGTACCGAAGCTCGTCAGCATAATATTGAAGCAAAGGAATTTGAACGCCGAGCCGCCGAAGATACTCGTCAGCTGAGTGCCCGTCGTCGGATTGGGATCGCCCGGGAGCGACTCGAAGGCGCGGAGATTTTCAAACAGTCCCGTAACGCCCTCAACCGAGCCGTGGCAAAGCACGGCGACCACGAGGCAAACGACGCCGACGATCATAATGACCCCTTGGATCAGATTGGTGTACGCCGTCGCAATGTATCCGCCCGCAACGAGATAGACCGCAGTCAAGCAAGCGATGATCAGCATCCATACCCAGGTTTCAATTCCCGGGAATACCGCGCTGAACAGGGCGCCGAGTCCCTTATAGACCGCGGCGGAGTACGGAACGAGGAAGATAAAGATGATCGCAGCCGAGAGGATCTTCAGCCCCTTGGAGCCGTAGCGCTTCTCGAAGTAGTCGGGCATCGTTTTCGCGTCGAGTCGCTTCGTCATCTTTCGCGTTCTGTTCGCGAACAAAAGCCAAGAAAGCAGACAGCCGAGCACCGCGTTTCCAACGCCGATCCAGATCGCGCCGACGCCGATATTCCAGCCGTGCTGTCCTGCGTATCCAACGAACACCACCGCCGAAAAGTAGGTCGTGCCGTAGGCAAACGCCGTCGCCCATGCGCCGATCTTTCTTCCGCCGAGCAAAAATCCGTCGAGCGTTTTTGATTTTCCGTAGCTGATACAGCCGACGATCGCCATCGTGAGTGCGTACGCCACGAGTGCAACGATCGTGTAAATTTGTGCCTTCTCCATTGTTTTCGCCTCCGCGTCCCAAAAGACGCCTTTTCGTCTTGATCTGCGACTATTATATAACGGCTTTTGCGATTAGTCAAACGAATGGTTTTGATGTTAACCATCTAATTTTTCGATGGTCGATGAGGGAACGGAAAAAGATTCCTCGTTTTTTCGGAAAATGTGCGGAAACTCTTGCTTTTTCGTGTTTTTATGATAAAATAAGATAGGTAAAAAAAGAAGCGCTATGTGAAGAACGCAGGAAAAGGGAAACCGCCGAAGGAGTAACGCTCTCAGGTCAAAGCGACTGCGTTTGGATAGCGCCCCGGAGAAGTCCATTTATGGGTGCCGAAGGTGCAAGGCAAGCTGCCAAATCTCTCAGGCAAAAGGACGGGGCATAGGAAAAGGCCGTACGCCGTACGGTGCTTTCTGCTTGCAATCCGGGTCACGCTTCGCGTTGGCTCTTTTTTTGTTGCATTTTTGAAGGAGGTTTTGTATGTTTGACAAAATCATCGCGATCGTTACGAAGGTAAACGACGCAGTAAACGGCATGGTCTGGGGCTGGCCTATGATCATTCTCATCCTCGGTACGGGCATTCTGCTCACGGTGCGTACGCGCGGTTTGCAGGTACGCCGCTTTGCTCTCTCCTGGTCCAGCACCATTCTTCCCGTATTCCGAGGCTTCGGAAAAAAGCACAAGCAAGATACCAAGGCAAATTCGATCTCTCAGTTTGAGGCGTTTGCCACGGCAATTTCAGGTACGGTCGGTACGGGTAACATCATCGGTGTTTCCTCGGCGATCCTCACGGGCGGCCCCGGTGCCGTGTTCTGGATGTGGGTATCCGCCTTCTTCGGCATGGTCACGAACTATTCGGAAAACCTGCTTGGCATCTACTTTCGCCGCCGTGAGAAGAACGGCGATCTGTCGGGCGGTCCGATGTACTATCTGTCCGAGGGCTTGCCATGGAAAAAGCTTGGCAAGGTACTGGGCATCCTCGCCGCCGTCTTCTGTGCGCTTGCCGCGATCGGTATGTCGGGCGCGCAGACCAATAAGATCTCGATCACTCTGCAGAGCGTTCTGCCCTTCTTCGATCCGAAAAAGGTTGCGCTGATCGCAGGCATCGTCGTTGCCGCCGTGCTCGCGCTCGTGATCATCGGCGGTATCAAGCGCATCGGACGCGTTGCCTCGATCCTCGTTCCCTTTATGTCGCTGATCTTCATCGTAATGGCACTCATCGTCATCTGTATCAACATCACGTCCGTCGGCTCTGCCTTCGCCCTCATCTTCAAAAATATTTTCGGCTTCCGTGCTGTCACGGGCGGTGTTTCAGGCTACGTTTTCGCTCAGATCATTCAAAAAGGTATGGCACGCGGCGTTTTCTCGAACGAGGCAGGACTTGGCTCCTCGGTGATCGCGCACTCCGTCAGCGAAACGCGTGAGCCTGTCAAGCAGGGGCTTTGGGGTGTTTTCGAGGTGTTCTTTGATACCTTCATCATCTGCACCCTGACCGCCCTCGTCATCCTCGTCAGCTACGATCCGACCGCGCTCTACGCAACCGATGCCACGGGTGCGCTTGTAATGACCGATGCGGGTGCCTCACTCGGCGCATTCTCTATGACGTTCGGCACCTTCGGAAAAATCGTTTTTGCGACCATCATTCCGCTGTTTGCCTTCACCACCATTCTCGCGTGGAGCTTTTACGGTGAAAAGGCGATCGGCTTCCTCTTTCGCAGCCGTTCGGACAAGACCCGCAAAATTGCGGTGATGGTATTCAAGATCCTTTACGTTTTACTCGTCGTGGTCGCCGCGGTCATCAACGGAGAGCTTGCCTGGGCGATCTCCGACACCTGTAACGGTCTGATGGCACTGCCGAACCTGATCGCGCTCGTTTGCCTCTCGGGTCTCGTTACGAAGATCACGAGCAACTATTTTGCCCGTCGCCGCGGCGAGAAGGTCGCGCCGATGCTCTCCGCCTACTCCGAGATGAACGAGGAGTTCGCAAGGGAGCTTGCCGAGGACGGCAAAGCGAGTGAATAAACCAATAAAAAACTGCCGCAGCTCTGCGGCAGTTTTTTTATTGGGTTATTTTCAGCATATAGCTGATAAACGCGCGCGTTTCCTCGTACGCGGGGGTCTTTTCCGCGGCGGCGGTCGCGCGGCTTTCGGAGGGCGACGCTTCGCTCTCGGAGCTTGCTCTTTCGCTCGGCTACTACGATTACAGCCACTTTTATCGGGCGTTCGTTGCCGAGACGGGGATCTCCCCCGCCGCCTACCTGCGCGGTGCGCGGCAAACCGATGCAAACGGTACTTGACATTTTGCTCTCTCCGTGATATACTTTAGACGAATTTCGTAAAGCACTTTCAAATTTCAAAAGGAGTATGCGGCAACACCGCAACACGAGCATGAAGATCATCGAAAAGATCCAACAGAAATGCAACGCCTTCAGAGCAAACGAGGGGATCACGATCGCATGCCTTGGTGACAGCGTCACGCAGGGCTGCTTTGAGCTGACGGTCGACCCTTCGGGCAACGTCAATACCCGCTTTGATCAGGCACATACCTACCACGCTTACCTGCAGCAAATGCTCGCCTCCCTCTACCCCGCCGTACCGTTCAATGTGATCAATGCGGGTCTGAGCGGCGGTAACGCGCCTGAGGGTGCGGCACGCCTCGATCGCGATGTGCTCAGCCACAATCCCGATCTCGTCATCGTCTGCTTCGCACTCAACGACTCCTGCAGCGGTCCTGACGGGCTTGAGGCTTACACGACCGCCATAGACGATATTCTCGGACGGCTGAAGGCGGCGGACTGTGAGGTCATTCTGATGACGCCGAATATGATGAATACGCGTATTGATCCCTCGATCACGTATCCGGGTTATCTCGAGATCGCCAGATGTACGATGAGAACGCAAAACGAGGGCTACCTTGACGCCTACCTCGCGCGTGCCAAGGAAATTGCCGCCGCGCACGGCGTTCCCGTCTGCGACTGCTATGCAAAATGGAAGGCACTCGCCGCCGCAGGCGTCGATACGACAGCTCTGCTCTCTAACCTCATCAACCATCCTACGCGCGAAATGAACAAGCTCTTCGCCGTCTCGCTGATGGAGACGATTTTTCAGTAAAAAAAGAAACCACATCTTGTGATGTTGGTTTTTTAGATATTCAAAATGCGGATTACGGGGGTCGTCCCTCCCCAGTCGCATAGTCGTTTGCCTTCGCCGTCCAAGCGTCGGCTTGACACACTCCTTGCTTTGTGGGGTATCGCTTCGCAAAAAGGATACGCAATCCTTTTTGCTTGCTTACCCATGACCTCCACCGCCTTCGGCTGCCGTTTAGTTTTACGTAGAGGTTCAAATCCCATCCCAGCAGCCAACGAAAAAGGCATCCTTATGGATGCCTTT
>JAZSGY010000084.1:0-10296 GCA_045532985.1 Eubacteriales bacterium
CCCAACCGGGTGCGGCATTTTTTAGACTGTCGATATATAGGATTTCCATTTCTAATCGTAGGGGCGAGCATTGTGTCGCCTACAGAAAAACGGATGTTTTTCGTTATTTCCTTCGTTTTCCGAACTTTTGGAAGCAGACGACCAATGGTCGCCCCTACGAAAGGAGCTTTTTCTACAGAGTTAGGCGGCAGGAAGCTTCCTGCCGCCTAGGGGATGGATATCAGGGGAGTGAACCCTCATGCGCCGCTCAGCCAACGGCGTATTTTACATAATCAGCCAGCATTTCTACGGTGCCGTCGATGCCCAGCTTGGTGGCATCGATTACCAGATGGTAGTTGCGTACATTGCTCCACTCCCGGTCGGTGTGGTAGTTGTAGTAGGTGGAGCGGATGCGGTCGGTTTTGCGAATCAGCTCCGCGTGGGTTTCGTAGCTTTCCTTGGGATATTCGGGGTGCAGTCTCTTGATCCGTTCCAGACGGGCCTTGAAGGGGGCGGTGATGAACAAGGAGATCAGATTGGGGTCGTCCTGAAGGATGTAGTCCGCGCACCGGCCGATGATGACGCAGGGGCCTTCCGCTGCCAGCTTTTTGATCAGCTCGGACTGCCACTGGAATACCTGATCTCTGCCGAGAATGGAACGGTGATCGGTTTCGTACAGGTATCCGGCACCCAGCAGGGATTTGCCGGCCTGCATACCGATATTGCGCAGGCGATTGCCCTGAATGTTCTCGTCCATTCCCACCAGGCGCTCGTGTTCAATGCCTTTTTCTTCCGCGATGGTTGCCAGGATCTCCTTGTCGTAAAGGGGAATGCCCAGCTTTTCAGCCAGCTTGACGCCGATCTCTCTGCCGCCGGAACCAAACTGCCTGCCGATGACGATTACAAACCGCTTATCCATGAAGCTCACTCCTTTCAAGTGCTGTAGAAAATGTTGGCTGAGGGGTTCTTGCAAGATTAGTATATCAAACTTGCATGACACAGTCAATGACAAATGCTGGAAATTACATAATTAAGGAAAACACAGGAGAAACTTCGTGAAAACTAAATAAATTCTGCAACTAAGAAATGGCAAAGATGCAAAAATGAAAAATATTCCGTCTGAGCAGAAATCTGAAAGCCGCGCCCTTCGGCGCGGCATGACAGATGTAACCTTTACTTTGGAAATTCTCCTTTAATCCGGGTCAGACCGCAGATATAGTCCATGCTGACATTATAGTGCCGTGCAAGGATGATCAAACTGTCCACCGGAATTCTGGTGTTGCCCAGCTCGTAATCACAATAGGTTCTTTGCCCGACCTGAAGGAGTCTGGCGACCTGGCTTTGGGTCAGGTCATTGTCCTCCCGTAGGGAGCGGATTCTCTCTGCATAGTTCATGGAACTCACCTCGGGTTGAGGGTATCATAGCGAAAATAACTCTATTGACTTTTAGAGGAATAAACTCTATGATAACCATGAGGTGATGAAATGAAACGGGCGGAACTGGTCTATGAATCCATGATGGGGGAATTGGTGGCTCCCTGTCCGGAAATCCCCGATGCATTCGCAGATGGAACGCACTGCGCGGAACTCTACGGTCACATTCTCGCTGCTGGCAATCGGATTTGTGAGAAACTGGGCGTGGAGGAAGATCCGGATGTGGAGCAAATCATTGATTTGTTCACGGAAATGAATCGGGAGCTGTGCAGGCGTATGTATCATTACGGAGTATGGGACGGTAAAACAAGAAAATGAGGAAATAATCGGCGGCACTCCAAAACCGGAGTGCCGCCGTACATTTTGTGAGAAGCAAGGCCTTGGTCGATCATTGCCAACTGGCAACAATCAACTTTCAACTTATTTATTGGGGCCGGAGCGCAGGGTGACATCGTGGTAGCCGCCCTCCACGATGGAGACGGAGGAAACCAGAGTCAGCTTAGCGTTCTTCTGCAGGTCGGGGATGTTGATCACGCCGCAGTTGCACATGGTGCTCTTGACCTTGTACAGGGAAGCCTCCACATTGTCGTGCAGGGCACCGGCGTAGGTAACGTAGGAGTCAACGCCTTCCTCGAAGGAGAGCTTGCCCTTGCCGCCCAGGTCGTAACGCTGCCAGTTGCGGGCACGGTTGGAGCCCTCACCCCAATACTCCTTATAATAGGTACCGCCGATGCTGACCTTCGCCGTGGGGCTCTCGTCAAATCTTGCAAAGTAACGGCCGAGCATTACGAAGTCGGCGCCCATTGCAAGCGCGAGCGTAATGTGGTGATCGTAAACGATACCGCCGTCGGAGCAAACGGGAATATATACACCTGTCTCTTCAAAATACTCGTCACGCGCACGGCAGACGTCGATCAGCGCGGTTGCCTGACCGCGACCGATCCCCTTCGTCTCACGCGTGATACAGATCGAGCCGCCGCCGATACCAACCTTGATAAAGTCAGCACCGCAATCGGCAAGGAAGCGGAAGCCTGCGGCATCCACCACGTTACCCGCACCGACCTTTACGCTATCGCCGTAATGCGCACGGATCCATTCGATCGTGATCTTCTGCCACTCCGAAAAGCCCTCGGAGGAGTCGATGCAAAGCACGTCAGCACCCGCATCGACCAAAGCGGGAACACGCGTTGCGTAGTCTCTCGTATTGATACCCGCACCGACGACGTAACGCTTCGACGCGTCAAGCAGCTCATTCGGGTTCTGCTTATGCGTTTCATAGTCCTTGCGGAAGATCAGATAGCAGAGCTTCCCTTCCTCATTGACGATCGGCAGGGAGTTCAGCTTGTGCTCCCAGATGATATCGTTTGCTTCCTTCAGCGTCGTGCCTTCCTTCGCCCAGATCAGCTTTTCAAACGGTGTCATAAATTCAGACACTTTCAGATCCATCGGCATACGGCTGACACGGTAGTCGCGGCTGGTAACGATACCGAGCAGCTTTCCGTCTGCCGTACCGTCCTCAGTCACGGCGATCGTGGAATGACCCGTACGCGCCTTCAACGCGATGACATCTGCCATCGTCGCATCAGGACGGATGTTGGAATCGCTCTTCACAAAGCCTGCCTTATAGCTCTTTGCACGCTTGACCATTGCGGCCTCATCCTCAACGCTCTGCGAGCCGTAGATGAAGGAGACGCCACCCTCGATCGCAAGAGCGACCGCAAGTCTGTCGCCGGATACCGACTGCATGATCGCGGAAACCATAGGGATATTCATCATGATCGCGGGGGTCTCGCCCTTCTTATACTTGACAAGAGGGGTCTTAAGGCTGACGTTTGCGGGCACACACTCGCTGGAAGAATATCCGGGAATCAGAAGATATTCGTTAAAAGTATGTGACGGTTCGTTGATATATTTTGCCATTTTTCTATCTCACTTTCTCTTTATTTTGCCTTTGTCTCACAGTAAAGACATCTGTATTCTCCCTTGTCCGAGCGCACGAAGATATGCTCAATCTCCTGCTCGGTCGTGGTGATGCAACGGGGATTCTTGCATTTGATGATGTTAGACAGTCGGTGCGGCAGATCAATGTGCTTTTTCTCACAGATCACTTCATTTTTGATCACATTGACCGTCGCGTTCGGGCTGACGTAACCGATCACGTCAAAATCGAAATCAATGCCTGCGTCGATCTTGATAATATCCTTACGCCCTGTCCTTCGACTGGGAACGTTCATAATCACGGCAACGGGGCAATCCAATCGGTCAAGCCCCAGCATATTGTAAAGCTCCATCGCTTTACCCGCCGTGATATGGTCGATCACAACGCCGTTTTTGATGCTGTCTACCTTCATACCTTCACCCCCAATAGCTTCATGATCAACGCCATACGGATAAACTTACCGTACCGTGCCTGTCTGAAATATGCGGCACGGGGGTCGCTGTCTACCGCGGTCGAGATCTCGTTCACGCGCGGAAGCGGGTGCATAACGATCATATCTCGCTTTGCCGCCTCCATCTTATCAGCGGTCAGAATATAGGTGTTCTTCAAGCGCAGATATTCTTCTTCGTTGAAGAAGCGCTCTCTTTGCACGCGGGTCATATAAAGGATATCGAGCTTGCCGATCACGTCCTCAAGCGTTCTGCTTTGCTCATACTCAATTCCCTTATCCTCAATAAATTCTTCCTTGATAAAGGTCGGTAGCTTCAGCTCGTCGGGTGAGATCAGAACGAATTTTACACCACTGTAGCGCGACATTGCCCCAATCAGTGAATGCACCGTTCTGCCAAATTTCAGGTCTCCGCAGAGTCCGACTGTCAGGTTTTCAAAGCTTCCCTTTTCATGATGGATCGTCAAAAGGTCGGTCAGCGTCTGCGTCGGGTGATAGTGCCCACCGTCCCCCGCATTGATGATCGGCACCTCTGAGTGCATAGAGGCAACCAGCGGTGCCCCCTCCTTCGGGTGACGCATTGCGATGATATCGGCGTAACCCGAAACCACGGCAACGGTATCGGCAACGCTTTCTCCCTTTGCAGAGGAGCTGGAACTTGCCTCGGAGAATCCAAGCACGTTTCCGCCAAGCGACAGCATCGCCGACTCAAAGCTAAGGCGCGTGCGCGTTGACGGCTCGAAAAAGAGCGTCGCCAGCGTCTTGTGCTTACAAGCCTCCTGATACTTTTCGGGGTTTGCTATGATATCGTTGGCGACCGCGATCAGCTCGTCGATCTCCTCGACCGTCAGATCGAGAATGTTTAAAAGACTCCTCATTTGTTCGCTCCGATCCAGCTTTCGTCAGCCGGATTGTTACGGAATGCGATCAAGCGCTCAACGTCTTCTTTCTTGATGTAATTTTCTTCTGCGGCGATCACGCTGATCGTATCGAAGTCGGTAAGGCTCACGTTTTTGACGTTTGCTTCTGCCAGACGAACGAGTCCCTTCTTCATACCGTAGGTGAAGATGCTGACGATACCAAGCACCTCGGCACCTGCCTCACGCAGGACGTTCACGACCTCGATCACGCTACCGCCGGTAGAGATCAGGTCCTCAACGACAACGACCTTCTGCCCCTTTTCAAGCTTGCCCTCGATCTGGTTCTGTCTGCCGTGATCCTTCGCCCCCGAGCGGACGTAGCCCATCGGAAGATCGAGAATATGTGCGGTAATTGCCGCGTGTGCAATACCTGCAGTCGACGTGCCCATCAGAACCTCGACGTCGGGATACTCGCGACGAATGGTTTCGGCCAGCGCATTTTCAACGTCGGTACGCACCTTCGGTGCCGTCAAGGTAAGTCTGTTGTCACAGTAAACGGGACTCTTGATACCGCTTGCCCAAGTGAATGGCTCGTCGGGACGGAAAAATACCGCCTTAATGCTCAAAAGATCCTTAGCGATCAATCTTTGAATCTCTTTCATTGCTTCTCTCCTTTATCAATCCACAAATTCTTTTACACAACGCTCATATGCCGCAACGGGATCGGGTGCGGCAGTGATCGGGCGTCCGACAACGATATAGTCGGATCCGATCTTCTTCGCCTCTGCAGGCGTCATCACGCGCTTCTGGTCGCCGATATCACCGTCGGCAAAGCGTACGCCGGGCGTTACGGTCAGAAAATCCTTGCCGCAAACAGTGTGGACCTTCTCTGCCTCAAGGGGAGAGCATACGACACCGTCAAGTCCTGCCGCCTTTGCGGTTGCGGCATAGTGCATCACGACCTTATCGATCGGCTCGTTGATCAGAAGATCACGCTCCATACTTTCCTGATCGGTCGAGGTCAGCTGCGTGACCGCGATAAGGATCGGGCGCGTGCCATCCTCTCTCGTGAGTCCCTTGATCGCCGCTTCCATCATGGTGCGCGTGCCACTCGCGTGGAGGTTACACATATCGACGTCAAGGCAGGAGAGAACGCGCATCGCCTTCATGACCGTATTCGGGATATCGTGAAGCTTCAAGTCAAGAAATATCTTGTGCCCGCGCTTTTTGATCTCCTTTACGATCTCGGGTCCCTCTGCATAGAACAACTCCATGCCGATCTTGACAAAGGGCTTTCTACCCGAAAACCTGTCAAGAAAATCAAACACGTCCTTTTTGCTCGCGAAATCGCAAGCAACGATTACGTCCTTACCCATTAATGAGCACCTCCTATTATATCGGTCAACCGATCAATTTTATACTTTTCCATCACTGCGGGAAGCTCCTCAACGATCCGCTTGCAAGCAAAGGGATCGACGAGGTTCGCCGCACCTACCTGGACGGCAGTGCCGCCGGCAAGCATCATTTCGATCACGTCCTCTGCGGATGAGACGCCGCCCATCGCAATGATCGGGATTTTCACCGCTTCATAGACCTGATAGACCATTCGTACGGCAACCGGAAAGATCGCACTGCCCGAGAAGCCGCCCATTTTATTGGCAATGACGGGCTTTTTCGTTTTCAGATCGATCCGCATACCCATCATCGTATTGATCATACTGATTCCGTCAGCCCCTGCGTCCTCACAAGCCTTCGCAATGGAGGCGATGTCGGTCACGTTCGGGCTGAGCTTGATATAGACAGGCTTTGTCGTGACGGCCTTGACCGCCTTCGTAACTGCCGCCGCGCTCGCGGGCTCCGTACCGAAGCTCATACCGCCGTTATGGACGTTCGGACAGCTGACGTTGACCTCAAGGATACCGACCTGATCTTCCTTGTCAAGAAGCGCGCAGGTCTCGGCATATTCCTCAATCGAAAAGCCGCTGACGTTTGCGATCACCTTTTTATGGAAGTAAGTCTTCATTTCGGGAAGCTCGTTCGCGATCACGTGCTCCACGCCGGGATTTTGCAGCCCCACCGAGTTGATCATGCCTGCCGTACATTCCGCAATGCGCGGTGTAGGGTTTCCAAAGCGTGCCTGTCTCGTCGTTCCCTTGAAGGAGAAGGTGCCAAGACAGTTGATGTCGTAAAGTGCGGCAAACTCCTTACCAAAGCCAAACGTACCGCTGGCGGGGGTCACGGGATTGTCAAGCTCCCATCCGGACAGAATTACTTTTGTGTCTGCCATATGATCTCCTCCCTTTCAAGAACAGGACCGTCAATGCAAATGCGCTTGTTGCCGGTGAGCGTTTTACAGCTGCATCCCATACACGCGCCAAAGCCGCATCCCATTCTTTCCTCAAAGCTGTACTGACCGCTTGTCTTTACGATCGCTTCGATCGCGCGGAACATCGGCATCGGTCCGCAGGTGTAGAAGTAGGTGTAGTAAAGATCCTTCATCGCGTCGGTCACAAAACCGCGTACGCCGTAGCTACCGTCTGCCGTTACGACGATGACTCTTGCACCGAGTGCCGCGAACTCCTGCTCGTAAAAGACGTCCTTCGCGGAATTAAAGCCGAGCACAACGGTTGGCTTTTTCCCCTCGGACACCAGCTTTTTACAGAGGTAATACATCGGGGGGACACCGACGCCGCCGCCGATCAGAAGGGGGGCTTCCCCACTCTTAGAGGTGTTGAAGCCGTTACCGAGCCCCGAGAGCGTGTCAAGCTTCTCGCCGACCTGCATCTTGCTCATAACCTCGGTGCCGTGGCCGACGACCTTATAGATCAAGGTCAATCCGTTTTCGTCATAGTCACAAACCGAGATCGGACGGCGAAGATAAAGCCCGTCGATCTTCAGATTCACGAACTGTCCCGGTGCCGTGAGCGCGGTCGTATCGCCCGCAAGACGCATCTCGTAGATCGCATCCGCGATCGGCTTGTTTTCTTTGATCTCGTAAAATACCTGTTTCATAAAAACCTCTTACGCATCAATGGTAGAAACGCAAAGGGTGGTTTCCTCCAGAACGTCAAGCAACACCTTGACCGTATCGAGTGCGGTAAACATCGTAATGTTGTTTTCGGTTGCCAAAGCTCTGATCTGGTAGCCGTCGTTCTCCTGTCCGCGGGAGCTGACGTCGCTCGTGTTGATGACGTATGCAATATGTCCCTGGCGGAGAGCCTCGACGATCTCCACGTTACCGTCCGAGAGCTTTTGCAGGACCTTCGTACGGATGCCGTGCTCCTTGAGATATCTTGCCGTACCTGCGGTCGCCTCAATGTTGAAACCGAGGTTGTAGAAGCGACGGATCAGAGGCAGTGCCTCCTCCTTATCCTTGTCCGCAACAGTAACGAATACGGTGCCGTAGTTCTGCAGGTGCATACCCGACGCCTGAAGTGCCTTATAAAGCGCACGGTTCAGCTTATCGTCGTAACCGATCGCTTCACCCGTCGACTTCATTTCGGGAGAAAGATATGCGTCAAGACCGCGGATCTTGTTGAAGGAGAATACGGGAACCTTGACGTACCATCTTTTCTTCTCATCGGGATAGATATCAAAGATGCCCTGCTCCTTCAGGCTCTTGCCGAGAATAACCTCGGTTGCGATATCGGCGAGGCTGTATCCCGTTGCCTTGGAAAGGAAGGGAACGGTACGCGAGGAGCGCGGATTGACCTCGATGATATAGACCTTTTCATCGCGGTCGACGATGAACTGAATGTTGTAAAGACCGACGATGCCAATGCCGAGGCCGAGCTTTTTCGCATACTGCAGGATGGTGCCTTTTACCTTCTGTGAAATACTGAAGGAGGGATAAACGCTGATTGAGTCGCCACTGTGGACGCCCGTCTTTTCAACCAGCTCCATAATGCCGGGGATAAAAACGTCACGTCCGTCGCAGATCGCATCGACCTCGACCTCTTTGCCGCTGATATACTTGTCAACGAGGACGGGCTTGTCCGCATCGATCTCAACGGCAGTCTTCAGGTAGTGGCGAAGCTGCTCCTCGTTTGCAACGATCTGCATAGCGCGACCGCCAAGCACGAAGGAGGGACGAACGAGAACGGGGTAGCCGATCTCCTTTGCTGCATTCACACCGTCGGTGATGTTGGTGACGGCTTTGCCCTGCGGCTGGGGAATGTCAAGAGAGAGCAAAAGCTTTTCAAAGGAATCGCGGTTCTCTGCCTTGTCGATCGCATCGCAATCGGTGCCGATGATCTCGACTCCTCTTTGACGGAGCGGCTCCGCCAGATTGATCGCGGTCTGACCGCCAAGCGACGCAACCACACCGTCGGGCTTTTCAAACTCAATGATATTCATAACGTCCTCGGGAGTCAGAGGCTCAAAGTAGAGCTTGTCCGAGGTCGTATAGTCGGTCGATACCGTTTCGGGGTTGTTGTTGATAATGATCGCCTCGTAACCCGAGCTTTTGATCGTGCTGACCGCATGGACGGTGGAATAGTCAAACTCAACGCCCTGACCGATGCGGATCGGACCCGCACCGAGGACGATGATCTTTTTCTTATCGGAAAGACGGGACGTATTTTTTCCCTGATACGAGGAGTAGAAGTACGGGATGTATGCACCCGTGTGCAGAGTGTCTGCCATACGGTAAACGGGCATCAGTCCGTTCTCCTTGCGCATGCCGAACACCTCAAGCTCGGGAACGCCCCAGAGCTTTGCGATGAACTGGTCCGAGAAGCCCATCTTCTTTGCCGCCATGAGGACTGCAAGATCCTTCACGCTGTTTTTGATCGTCTTTTCCATCTCGACCATACGCTTGATCGCCTCGAGGAAATACGCCGTGATCTTCGTGATCGCATGCAGGGATTCGATCGGCTCGCCACGGCGCAGAAGCTCGGCGATCGCGAAAATGTTGTCGTCCTTAAAGACCGAGATATAGGTACGCAGCTCCTCATCCGTCATACCGTCAAACTTCGGCAGATGGAAGTGGCAGGCCCCGATCTCAAGCGAGCGCACCGACTTCAGAAGGCACTCCTCAAGCGTCGAGCCGATGCCCATCACCTCGCCCGTCGCCTTCATCTGCGTACCGAGCGTGTTGGATGCCGCGGAGAATTTATCGAACGGGAAACGCGGAAGCTTTGCGACCACGTAGTCAAGACGGGGTGCGGTTGCCGCCGTCGTGTTGGCGATGCCGATCTCCTCAAGCGTCATACCGACCGCGATCTTTGCGGTAACCTTCGCGATCGGGTATCCGCTTGCCTTGGATGCAAGTGCGGAGGAACGGGATACGCGGGGGTTGACCTCGATCAGGTAATACTCGCCGCTCGTCGGATGAAGCGCAAACTGTACGTTACAGCCGCCCTCGATCTTCAGTGCCTTGATCAGCTTGATCGCACTGTCGTTGAGCATCTTCAGCTCGCTGTCGCTCAGCGTCAGGATCGGAGCAACAACGATCGAGTCGCCCGTATGAACGCCAACGGGATCGACGTTTTCCATACCGCAGATGGTGATGACGTTGTCATCGGCATCGCGCATCATTTCGAACTCGATCTCCTTATAGCCCTTCACGCTCTTTTCGATCAGAACCTGATGAACGGGCGAGAGCTTGAACGCGTTCACGCCGATCTCGAGCAGCT
>JAZSGY010000057.1:0-33791 GCA_045532985.1 Eubacteriales bacterium
CGTCGCCTCCGTCGGGCCCGCCTGCGGCGACGTATTTCTCTCGGTGGAAGGAAACGGCACCGTTACCGCCGTCGCCTGCCTTTACGTAAATTTTGATATTGTCAACAAACATCGGTCATACCCCCTCGTCACCCTTCTGGCGCACGACGAGCTTGATAGGCGTGCCGCGGAAGCCGAAGGTCTCACGCAGGCAGTTTTCAAGATAGCGCTGATAGGAAAAATGGAAAAGCTCTGCACTGTTACAGAACACGACGAAGGTCGGCGGTGCAACGCTTGCCTGCGTCATATAGTAGATCTTCAGGCGGCGTCCTTTATCCGACGGGGGCTGTACCTTCGTCGTTGCCGCGTTGAGCAGATCGTTGAGCGTGCCCGTGGAGACGCGCATTTTTGCGTTTTGGTTGACCTCGTTGATCAGCTCAAAGAGGTTGGTGACGCGCTGACCCGTCTTTGCCGAGACGAAAAGGATCGGCGCGTAGGGCATATAGGCAAGCGCCGTGCGGATCTTTTTGGTAAATTCGCTGACCGTGGCGTTGTCCTTTTCGACGAGATCCCATTTGTTGACGACGATGATCGTCGCCTTCCCCGCCTCGTGCGCGATGCCCGCGATCTTCTCGTCCTGCTCGGTGATGCCCTCCGTGGCGTCGATCATCAGAAGGCAGACGTCGGCACGCTCGACAGCCATATTGGCACGCAGGACGCTGAATTTCTCGATGCGGTCCTCCACCTTGCTCTTGCGGCGGATGCCCGCGGTGTCGATCAGGTTGTAGGTGCCGTATTCGTTCGTAAAGCGCGTATCGACGGCGTCACGCGTGGTGCCCGCGATATTCGAGACGATCAGCCGCTCCTCACCGAGGATGCGATTGATGATCGAGGATTTGCCCGCGTTCGGCTTACCGATGACGGCGACGCTGATGACGTCCCCGTCCTCGTTTTCATCCGCATCCTCGGGCACGCAGGCAAGCGCCGCCTCAAGAATGTCGCCGCTACCCGTTCCGTGGAGGGAGGAGAGGGCAATGGGATCGGTATCGAAGCCGAGCTCGTAAAACTCATAGTATTCAAAGGGCAGGTCGCCGATCTTATCTACTTTATTAATACAGGGGATGATCGGCTTGCCGCTTTTCTTCAGCATCACGGCAATGTCGCGGTCATCCGCGACGAGTCCTGCCTTTACGTCACACATAAAGAGAATGACGTCGGCGGTCTCGATGGCGATCTCTGCCTGCAGCTTCATTTGCTTCAGAATGATATCGTCGGTCTTCGGCTCGATACCGCCCGTGTCGATCAGGATAAAGCTCCGTCCGCACCATTCACCCTCCGCATAGATGCGGTCACGGGTGACGCCCGGGGTATCCTCGACGATGGAGCGGCGCTGTCCGATGATCTTATTGAATAGGGTGCTTTTTCCGACGTTCGGGCGCCCTACGATCGCAAGTATGGGTTTTGACATATTGATCCTCCTTTATCCCTTCAGAATCGAATCGAGAAGCTCTCCGCCGTCGCAGTCGACGGGGAGAACGCGAACGCCGAGCCGTTGCGACAGCTCGTCCTTCGACATTCCGCAAAGAAAGAGGTCGCCCTCACTCCTCAGCGCGGTACGCGGGATCAGAAGCAGGTCGCCGAGGGAGCGTCCCTTCAGCTGCTCTGCGATATCCCGTCCCGTCAGAAGTCCCGCGACGGTGATCTCTTTGCCGAAAAAGTTGTTTTCAATGCAATAAACGTTGACCTTCAGTCCCCTGTACTTCTCCTCTGCCGCCTTTGCGTACTGCATAAGATAAGGGGCGGCGGCAACGCCCGTCGCGACCGAGACGGTGCGGCGGATGCGGCGGAAAAGGGGACGCTTTTTTGCTTTGAGCGCGAGGTCGAACTCCTCGCTCATCGAGCGGATCATACCAACGCCGTTTTCGATCTGCGGGTAGCCCTCGTATGCCTCCTCGGCGGGAAGCGGAAGCCCTGCCTTGATATACAGCTCGTCAGCGGCGAAGAAGAGGCGGGCACCCGTTTTTTCAAAATGGGTGTTTGCAAAGGTCTCGACCTGCGAAACGATCGCCGCGCACTCCTTTTGTGAGTAGGGGGAGAGCGGGTAAAGTCCCTCACGGTGAGCGGTCAGCCCTGCGGGAACGACCGACACGCTGTCAAGCGCGGGATAGTATTCGGCAAGATCGGAAAGCGTGCGCGAAAGCTCGTCGCCGTCGTTGATACCGCGGCAAAGCACGATCTGACAGCGTAGGGTGATGCCCGCGTCGGCAAGACGGCGCAGATAGGAAAGCACTTCGCCCGCGCGCTTGTTTTTCATCATTTTTACGCGCAGAGCGGGGTTCGTGGTATGGACCGAGATATTGACGGGTGAAAACCGCATTTTTACCATTCGGTCGACATCCATATCGGTAAGATTCGTCAGGGTGATGTAGTTGCCGTGGAGAAAGGAGAGTCGGGAGTCGTCGTCCTTGAAATAGAGCGTGTCCCGCAGCCCCTTCGGCAATTGGTCGATGAAGCAAAAGATACAACCGTTGCGGCAGGTGTGCTTTTCATCCATCAGGGGTGTCTCGAAGCCGAGCCCTACGTCGTCGTAGGGATCCTTTTCGATCGTGACGGAGTACGTAGCACCTCCGCGGGAGAGCGTCAGCGTTACCTTCGCTTCGGTCAGATAAAAGCGATAGTCGAGCACGTCGCGGATCGCGTTGCCGTTGATAAAGAGCAGCACGTCGCCGCGAAGGATCCCCGAATTTGCGGCAAGTGAATCCTGTAATACGTCGGTTACGGTAACCAAAGCTGTTCCCCCTTTCTTCAAATTCCTTTCGGCATTTTGCGTTCATCCATTCAATATAGTATACCATATTTTTCGGAAAAAGCAAGTTTTTCTGCAAATATGTGCTCATTTTTGTATAAAATTTGTCTTTGGGGTTGACTTTTAAGAATTCATTTGTTATACTTTAATGTGATATTGTATGTTTTGAAACGGATTTTCGATTCGTTTTTGGGTATTTCACTGTATTGGAGGATGTTTTTCATGGAAGCAAACAGCTTATCTTTTAAGGACCTGTTTTCGATCATTCGCCGTTTTTGGATCCTTCTTCTGATCGTAACGGTAGTCGGCGGTGCCTTTGGCGCGATCTATGCCTCGGCGACGCTTGATCCGATGTATTCGGCATCGGTCATGCTCGAGGTACACAACTATACGAACGACGACGACGCGTTTATCAACACCAACTCGGAGTTTGAGCTTGCCGAAAAGCTGAAGGCGGGTCATATCCTGACGGTTACCGAAAGCTACAATTATCTGAAGGAGGTCCTGGTTGCGCTGACGCACTGGGAGATCTCCGAGGCTGAGTATCTTGCCCTTGAGAAGGAGCATAGCGAAAACATTTCCTTCGTGAAGGACTATGCATATACCGAGCGTGAGCTGATCGGATACGAGGACACGGGGAACGTTTCGAACACCGACGGTAAGCCGATCTTAAAGCCGCTCTACGAAACCATTGAGAAAACGCGTCCCGCATACTTCCTCGACGTACTGAGCGAGTTTGGCTACCGCGACGCAAACGGCGTGATCACGCTGACCCCCTCGGCGATCCGCGGTATGATCTCGATCAGCGAGAACGAGGATGCGGTCAACTTCTTCAAGATCACGGTCTCCTCGACGAACAAGCAGTTTGCGCTCTACCTGACGCAGGCGCTCGAGAAGGTACTGATCGAGAAATTCGTAAATTACGGCAGTGTGATCACCAACAGCGATCCGCGTGCCAACGACGGTGTTTCCTATCCGCTTAAGAAGTATACCGCGATCGCAGCAGTCGCCTCCTTCGTTCTCTGCTACGGCGTGCTTCTTCTGATCAAGCTGTTCAACACGAAGGTCACAAGTGAGGAGGAGCTGAAGCGCATTGCCGACATCCCGATGCTTGCTTCGATCCCCGATTTCAACTTTGGAAAACAGAAATAAGGAGGTGGCAGTATGAAGATCCCTTTTCTCAAAAACGTCTGCTTGTTCAAGAAAAAGAATGCAGTGCCCGTTGACAAATCGACCTATCTGCTGACTCCCGATTCTCCCTTTGCGATCGTCGAGGCATACCGTATGCTCCGCACGAACATTATGTATTCTGCGGGTCAGGAGGGGACGCCGATCTACGCGATCACCAGCGCGATGCCGCACGAGGGAAAATCCATCAACTGCTCGAATATCGCGATCGCCTTTGCACATGCGGGCAAGCGCGTTTTGCTGATCGACGGCGATATGAGAAATCCGACGATCGCAAAGCTTTTTAAGGAAAGCTCCAAAAACGGTCTGAGCGAGTATCTCGCATCGGTCGTGCAGGAACCGAATTTCATCCCCTCGAAGTATGAGAATCTTACCCTGATGGTTGCGGGACACAAGCCCCCGAACCCCGCAGAGCTGCTTGGAAACAAGCGCATTGCGGAGCTGTTTGAGATCGCGCGCGAAAAGTTCGATTACGTTTTCATTGATCTGCCGCCCGTCAATATGATCTCGGACGCAACGATCCTTGCGAAGGATATTACGGGTTATCTTTTCGTCGTCGACTCGGGACATACCCATACCGGTGCTGTGAAGCGTGCGCTTGATTCGATCCGTATGGTTGGCGGCAACGTCATCGGCTTTGCTCTCAACCGTGTGAATCCGAAGAAGAGCGACGGATCGATCTACGGATACAAGTCCTACGGCTATTCGCACCGTTACTACAAGAACTATTACAACCGTTACGACACGAAAAGCACCGACGAGCAAGACGCTGAAGAACAGGAAAAGGACGCAGAGTAATGCTGGTCGACGCGATCGATTTCCACTGTCACATCGTCCCCGGGGCTGACCACGGATGTAAGAATTCCGCGGTTTTCCAAAGACAGTGGGAAATGATTCAAGACGCAAATATAAGCGGGGTGGTTGCCACCCCGCATTTCTACCCCCACGGCGACTCCGTAGCTTCTTTCTTGAAGCGCCGCGCACAGGGCGTCGAAAAAATGAAGCCCCATCTTTCCGAAGCATCCCCCCTTCTCTATCTGGGTGCTGAGGTCCTGGTTTGTCCCAATCTGCAAAATCTGCCCGATCTTGAGCGACTCTGCATTGAGGGAACGAACTGTATTCTGCTTGAAATGCCGTTTTGTGCGTGGACGAGTGCCGATCTTGAATCGGTGCGTGCGATCCGCGATTGCGGCCTTATCCCGCTGATGGCACACGTTGACCGCTATGTCGCGAGCGACGTGTTGAAGCTCGCCTCGCTTGGCGTAGCGATGCAGGTCAACGCAACGGCGCTTGCATCTCCCTTCCACCGCAAGAATCCGTACGATTTTTTGAAGAGCGGATGCGTCAGCGCGATCGGAAGCGATCTGCACGGTACCGAGGGCTATCGCAAATTTCTGAAGGCAGCGCGAAATTCTGCCGTAGAGGCGGCGGACGTTTCGGCAAAAAGCCGTATTCTTTTGAGCGATGCAACTCCCCTGAATTTGTAAAAAAACGACCGATCTGCGGTCGTTTTTTCTATTATCCTATTGACAAAGCGAGGGATCGGGTTTATAATAGAGACAACAGTTGAACAGTTGTTCAATCGTTTGGAGGGTGCAAATGAAAAAAGAGAGTCCGATCTGTGACTGCGAGACGGTCCACGGCGACGCGGTCCGCTACGTGCGTGAAAAGATGCCAAGCGAGGATCTCGTGTACGACGTTGCCGATTTTTTCAAGGTGCTGGGCGACAGCACGCGGATGCGGATCCTTTGGGCGCTTGAGGAGCACGAGCTGTGCGTATGTGATCTTGCGGCGCTTCTTTCGATGACGAAGTCTGCCGTATCGCATCAGCTGCGTGAGCTGCGTGCGGCATCACTCGTCGCCTACCGAAAATCGGGCAAGAACGTGTTTTACAGGCTTGCCGACGACCACGTGCGCCAGATCCTTGAGCGTGCAATGGAGCATATCTGCGAATAATCAACATTTAATATATTAAGGAGAAAACGTTATGAAATTCAAGTATGAGATCACGGGGCTTGACTGCCCGAACTGTGCCGCAAAGCTTGAAGGCATGATTGCGAAGAAGGATGGGATCGACAGCGTGAAGATCAATTTCATCACCGAGCGACTGACGGTCGAGAGTGAGGCTGACGAGGCGACGGTGACCGAGACGGTCACGAGCACGGCGCGGGAATTCAGCCCGAAGGTGAATATCGCAAAAAAATGAGAGGCGCTCTTTTTTCAAAGGAGCTACGCCCCGTTTACGTCGGCGTGTTTTTACTGCTTTTAGCGGTTGGCGCCGACGTATTTTTCGATCCTGCGGGCGTGCTTTTTTACCTGTCTTATCTGCCCGCGCTTTTGGTGGCGGGGGCATCGGTGTACCGCGCTTCTTTCAAAAACATCTGCCGCGGCGAGGTCTTTGACGAGAACTTTCTGATGTCGATCGCCTCGATTGGGGCGTTTGCGGTCGGGGAGTGTGCAGAGGGGATTGCCGTGATGCTCTTTTTTCGCGTCGGCGAGTTTTTTGAGCATCGGGCGGTGGCGCGCTCACGCGCGTCGATCCGTGCTTTGCTTGATATTTGCCCCGATACGGCAACTGTCCTACGCGACGGCACGGAAGAAAAAATCGATGCCGAGGACGTAAAGGTCGGAGATCTTTTGGTGATCCGTCCCGGGGAGCGCGTCGCGGTCGACTGCATCGTGACCGAGGGCGTCTCTGCCGTGAATACCGCCGCGATCACGGGCGAATCGGTACCGCTGGATGCGGAGGCGGGAACGCTCTTGCAGAGCGGATTTTTGAATCAGAGCGGTCTGCTTTACGCGCGTGCCGAGCGGCAAAGCGAAGACTCTGCCGCGGCGCGCGTTCTGCGGCTCGTTGAGGAGGCGTCCGAAAACCAGTCGAAGCAGGAGAGCTTCATTTCGCGCTTTGCGCGCGTTTACACGCCGATCGTTGTTTGCGCCGCGCTTTTGTTTGCGCTTTTGCCGCCGACGATGCTTTACCTTTACGACGGACGGCTTTTGTTCCGTGACTATTTTTTCCACGCGCTGACCTTTCTCGTGGTCTCCTGTCCCTGTGCGCTGGTCATCTCTGTACCGCTCTCCTTCTTCGGCGGGATCGGTGCCGCCGCATCCGTCGGTATCCTATATAAGGGCGGATACTGCATCGACGCGTTGGCACGTCCCGATATTGCGGTCTTTGACAAAACGGGGACGCTGACGACGGGAGAGTTTTCGGTTGCCGAGATCTGCCCTGAGGGGATCGAGGGGACGGCGCTATTAGAGCTTGCCGCCGCGGTGGAGCACGGGTCCAATCACCCGATCGCGAAGGCACTGTGCGCGTCGGTTCAAGGTACGGCGCAAGCGGAGGGCTACCGAGAGCACACGGGGCGCGGTGTTTCCGCTACGGTTGACGGCGCGACGGTTTCGGTCGGCAACCTTGCCCTGATGCGTGAGATGGGAGTAGCTCCTACCCCGATCGAGGGTGCAGGGACGGTGCTTTACGTGGCGCGTGAGGGCGTCTATCTCGGAGCGATCCGTATGACCGATACGCTGAAGCCCGATGCCGATGCGGCAATTTACGTCTTGCGTGCGCTCGGGATCAAAAAAACCGTCATGCTGACGGGCGACCGAGAGGACAGCGCACTTGCCGTGGCGAAGGCGCTATCGCTTGATGAATGCCGTCATAGTCTGCTCCCCGCTGAGAAATACGAGGTGATCGAGGCACTGAAAAAGCAAGGTAGGGTCGTTTACGTGGGGGACGGCATCAACGATGCGCCCGCGCTGACGCTCGCTGACGTTGGGGTCGCGATGGGCGCACTCGGCAGTGATGCGGCGATCGAGGCGGCGGATGCGGTCATTACGACCGATTCTCTTTCACGCCTTTCGCTTGCCGTGCGGCTTGCACGGCGTACGGTGGGCATTGCGCGGCAGAATATCGTATTTGCGCTGTCGGCAAAGCTATTCGTGCTTTTGCTTTCGGTTTTGTCTGCCGCCGCACTCTTTCCCTTTGATTTTTCCCCTTATCTGATGTGGATCGCGGTATTTGCCGACGTGGGTGTGGCAATGCTCGCAATTCTGAACGCTATGCGCTGTGGCGCGATCAAAAAGGAGAACTGAATATGAAAAGAATTTTATCGATTTTCTTCATTCTCGTTATGCTTTCGTTTTCTGCCTGCGGTGCCGATACGGGCACGCCGTCCTCGCCCCCACCGTCCTCGTCTCCCCCTTCTTTGCCGCCCGATCCCGATCTGCCGACGGCGACGCTCGTCAGCTACGACTATCTTGCGAACGAGGAAATGGAGCCGCTACGCCGGGATATTTATGCCGAAAAGGACGGTTATTCTCTGCCGCTCAACATTTATGCGCCGCTTGATGAGAACGCCAACGCGAAAACGGCGGTGCTGTGTATTCACGGCGGCAGTTGGGGCAGTAATCTCACGAAGGACGGCGAGTGGGAGGGCAACTGGATGCGCCATCAGGCGCGCTACTATTCCCTGCTCGGCTTTTACGGGCTTGAGGTGACCTATCGCGGATTTGGCGGCGACGTTTCGCTGTCGGATATTTTCGAGGACGTGGCGGATGCCGTGCGTTATATCAAGACCGAGCTGTATACCGAGCTTGGGATCGAGCGCTTGATCGTCATCGGTGACTCCGCGGGCGGTCAGCTGGCACTTTGTCTGGCGCTTGCCGAGGATCTGTCACTTCACCCTGACGGGGTGATCGCCTGCAATCCCGTAAGCGATTTCTCGCACGGATTTGCCTCCTATATCACGAGCGACGAGCAAGCGACGCTCTCACCGATGCACCTGGCAGAGCGTGCCGTGACCGACACGAAGATCCTTCTGATGCACGGGGATGCCGATACGGTCGTGCCGTATGCCGACTCACAGCGGCTTTTGGGAAAGCTGACGGCGGCAGGTAACGACGCTGACCTTTCCACGGTCGCGGGTGGCGCACACGCCTTTATCCTCTATGGGTACAAGGCAACGCCGCACGATATTGATATGGCAATGAAAAAGACGGTTGAATTTATTTACAGTCTATACGAATAAAAAAGAAAAGCGCCGATTGGCGCTTTTCTTTTTTCTGTCTTTTTCAGCGGATGCCGTACTTTTCGATGACGTAGTCCATATCCTTATCGCCGCGTCCCGAAAGGTTGATGAGGATCGAGCCCTTGCCCATTTCCTTTGCAAGCTTCATACCGTAGGCGACGGCGTGTGCGCTTTCGATGGCGGGGATGATGCCCTCGAGCTTCGAGAGCGTGAAGAAGGCGTCGATCGTTTCCTCATCGTCGACGACGTCGTACTTGACGCGGCCGATCGACTGCAGGAATGCGTGCTCGGGTCCCGAGGACGGGTAGTCAAGTCCGCTTGCGACCGAGTAGACGGGAGCGGGCTCGCCGTTTTCATCCTTCAGCATAATGCTGTTGAAGCCGTGCATAATGCCCTCGGTCCCGTACTTCAGACTTGCGGCGTGGTCGCCGAGGGTCGGACCCTTACCAAGCGGCTCAACGCCGTAAAGCTCGACGGGATCGTTGAGGAAGCCCGAGAAGATGCCCATTGCGTTCGAGCCGCCGCCAACGCAGGCGACGACGGCGTCGGGAAGCTCACCCGTCATTGAGGTGAACTGCTCACGCGCCTCGATGCCGACGACGCTCTGGAAGTCGCGCACCATCATCGGGAAGGGGTGCGGGCCCAGCACCGAGCCGATGCAGTAGATGCAGTCCTTATACTCTCTCGCATAGGCGGCGAAGGCGGCGTCGACTGCCTCCTTCAGCGTGGCAAGTCCCTCCTTGCCCTCAATGACGTTTGCGCCGAGGATCTTCATTCTTGCGACGTTCGGCGCCTGCTTTTTAATATCGACAGAGCCCATATAGATGTCACATTCCAGCCCGAAGTAGGCGGCGGCGGTGGCGAGTGCGACGCCGTGCTGACCCGCGCCCGTTTCGGCGATGACCTTTTTCTTGCCCATATACTTGGCAAGGAGTGCCTCACCCATACAGTGGTTGAGCTTATGCGCGCCGCTGTGGTTAAGGTCCTCACGCTTTACGTAAAGCTGGACGTTGCCGAGCTTGCCCGACAGACGCTCAAGATAGGAGATCGGGGTCGGTCTGCCCTGAAAGTCCCTGCGGATGCGGCGCAGCTCGCTGATAAAGCGCTCGGATTTGCAGATGGTGAAATACGCCGTGCTGATCTCCTCCATCGCCTTCTTCAGCTCGGGGGAGATATACGCGCCGCCGAATTTTCCAAAATACCCGTTTTCATCGGGGTAATGCTTAAAATAAGTCTCAAAATCAATTCCGTTGTGGATCATTTTATAATTCCTCCGTTTATTTACATATTTTCAAAGCAAAGAGATAGAGAGAGGCTTCGCCATCGCCGTCCCGGATCCAACATATTCCTACTCCTTTATAAAAAGATCCCAAGCGCAATCTCTTGCGCTTGGGACGAGAATCTCGCGGTGCCACCCAAAGCTTGACGGCAAACGCCGCCCACTCATGCATACGATCATATGCGTCGGAGATAACGGCTCCGCGCCGTCGACTGCTACTCGCTTTCGCTTTCGGTCGCCCTCATAAGTCCATTCACAATGACGTACACTGCCGCATTTCCACCGTCAGCGACTCTCTTTCAGCTTCGTCAAGGCTACTACTCTTAATCACAGGTTTTTTGATAGATTTATTTTAGCACGCACTTTTTGCTTTGTCAATAGTTTTTTTATTTTTCCTTGCGTCCGCGGCAAGCACCCGTCATCAGTGCGCCGAGGTAGACCTTGTTGCCCTTCGACTGCTCGTTCTTCTTTTCGAGCACGCGGATCTTCAGGGTATGCTCGCCGTAGGGGAGATCCTTCGCAAGCATATCCGAGCAGGCGCGGTTGAAGCGCAGGGCGTAGTGATCCCATGTGTCCTTCTCACGCCACTCGCCGCCGTCGATCGAATAGGCGATCATACCGCTGTCGGCGTAGATGCCCATATAGATCCCGATATCGGTGCCCGTGAAGGTGTAGCTCAGCGTGTCGCCGACGTCGCCGACGACGGTATGCGGATAGCGTCCCGAAAGGGAATCCTCGCACCTTTTGAAGGTGGAGTCGGTGAGCTTATGCGCATCGAAAAGAAAGGCGTCCATAACGCCGCCCGTGGGAGTCGACAGCTCGTAGGGCGTATAGGTGCCGTCGCCCGTGAGAACGGGCAGAAGCGTACGCTCGATCTCGTCGGCGTAGATGCGGTAGCCGACCTCGTTCGGGTGGACGGTGTCCGCCGTGTAGAACTTCCACGCCTCGAGCGGATCCTTCCCTTGATCGATCAGGTACTGTACGCGCGCGGCGAGGACCGCACCGATGTCGATCGAGAAGAAGCCGTAATGCTCAGCAAGGGCACGGTGTGTGGTATAGGCACTCGGCGGCTTGCCTGCTCTCACATTATCGTAAAGACTACGCGTGGTGGTGAAGATCAGAACGATGTCGGTATAGGGGTTAGCGCTACGGATCTTATGGAAGATGCCCTCCATATTCTCACGGATCGACGTTTCGGGCTCGTTGCCGTCATTGACCGAGAACTCCACGAAGGCGAGGTCGATCTGCCCGTGGGAGAGCAGGTCGTCGTCACAGCGGTAAACGCCAAGACAGCTACCCGTGCCGCCGATGGCGGCGTTGACCTCAACGATCTCACACGCAGGGTATTTGTCGCGTAAAAGCGCGGTGGTCAGAGCACGCCACGAGTAAAGATTTGCCGCGGTCGTGCCTGCGCCCTCGGTGATCGATCCGCCAAAGTAGCCGACACCGACACGCATTCGGTTTTGAAGGCGGTACGCCGTATTTTTGAGTTGCATATTTTCTCCTTATTTCGTCGGTTGGTAGGTCGTTACGATCTGCCGCACGTAGCGGCGGATATCGCAGGATTCGTGTGCCATTACGGAGCGAAGCTCAGCGAGCTGCTCTAAGAATTTATCCTGATCGAAGTCGATCGGCTTGCCGATGTGGATCAGGTCGTTTTCGGTAGAGGTGAGTCCCTCCTCTGCCATCAGAAGCTCCTCGTAGAGCTTCTCACCCGGGCGAAGACCCGTGAAGCGGATCTCGATGTCGCGCCCGACCTCAAGGCCCGAAAGACGGATCATATTCTCCGCGAGCGTGAGGATCTTGACGGGCTTGCCCATATCGAGGACGAAGATCTCGCCGCCCTTTGCGGAGGCACCTGCCTGCAAAACGAGCGAGACCGCCTCGGGGATCGTCATAAAGTAACGGATGATCTCGGGGTGGGTAACGGTTAAGGGACCGCCCTCCGCGATCTGACGGCGGAAGAGCGGAATGACGCTACCGTTACTGCCAAGGACGTTGCCGAAGCGTACCGCGACGTACTCGGTCTTCGAGCGGTTGTTCCAGGTCTGGATGACCATCTCGCACATACGCTTGCTGGCACCCATAATATTGGTGGGGTTGACCGCCTTATCGGTCGAGATGAGAACGAAGCGCTCCACGCCGTGGCGGTCTGCCGCCTCTGCCGTGTTGTAGGTGCCGAAGACGTTGTTCTTGATCGACTCGTTGGGGCTGTCCTCCATCAGGGGAACGTGCTTGTGTGCCGCCGCATGATAGACGATCTCGGGCTTATACCTTGCAAATACCTCGTCAAGGCGATCCTTATCGCGGACCGAGCCGATCAGCGCGGTGACGTTGAGGAAGGGATATTTGCGCTTCAGCTCGTTTAAGATATCGTAGGCGTTATTTTCGTAAATATCAAAGATGATGAGGTGACGGGGGTTGTGGCTTGCGATCTGTCGGCAAAGCTCACTGCCGATCGAGCCGCCGCCGCCCGTGACCATAATAACCTTGTTGTTGACGTAGTCCATCACGCGGGCAAGGTCGATCTTGATGGGATCGCGACCGAGCAGATCCTCGATCTTGACCTCACGCAGAGCCGTCGCGTTGGCACTGCCCTCGAGGATCTCCTCCATATCGGGGAGCGTTTTGACGGCACAGCCCGTCGCGAAGCAAAGCTCAAGGATCTCGGACTTCACGCTCTTTTTCTCCGAGGGCATAGCGAGGATGATCAGGCGAATGCCGTATTTCTCTACCGCCTCGGCGATCAGCTCTCTGCCACCGATGACGGGACTGCCGTAGATCGTTTCGTTTTTCTTGTTCGGATTGTCGTCAATGAAGCAGGAGACGCGGCAGTTTTTCCAAGCAACGTCCGCCTTGATGCTGTGCGCCATCATAGCGCCCGCATTGCCCGCGCCGACGATCATAATATTGCCGACGTACTGCTTTTCCTTTGCCGCATCGATACGCCGACGGCGTAAGAGGTGCAAAAATCCGCGCGACAGAAGAAGCCCCGAGAGCGAGAGGAAGCCGCCGATCAGATAAATGATCAGACGGTATTTATCAATAAAGACGGCGTCGACCGCGGCACAAAGCAGAAAGGAAACCGCCGTAGAGATCGAAAGACGCGCGACGTCGGAAAGATCCGAGTAACGCCATGCGATGCGGTATACGCCGAACGCGAAGGAAAGTCCGACCGTCAGCACGACGACCACGGGAATCATCATAGCGAAATCCCGCATATGCTCAGCGAGGGGCGAGATCATGTTTGCCGCATAGAGCAAAAGCGTCGAGGCCAGTAAGGCACACAGTCCGACCACGGAGTCGACCGCCATCAGGATCAATACCTTTGCGCGATATCCAACTTGTTTCATAAGTCCCCCAAATCAAAAAATTAGATCATAATCCCAAATTATACGTAAAATTCGCAGGTCCAGACGTCAACGCCCGATTCGGCGAAGACCGAAAGCAGACGCTCACGCAAATCGGCGTGTGTAACGCCCGGTCGGCGCAGAACCTGAAGGAAGCCGCCGCCGCCCGCGCCGCAGATCATCTTGCCGCAGATGAGATCCTCACACGCGACGAAGATCTGATTGATACAGGTGTTGGTACAGCCGCTGTCGATCTGCTGGGAAAGCTCCCAGTGGCGGTTCATCAGACGTGCAAAGTCCTCCAGATGTCCGCGTGACAGCTCGTACTGCATCAAGACGGCAAGATGCTGGATCTCGCCGAGGGCGTAGACGGTTTCGGGATCGGAGGCAATGTATCTGCCAATGACCTCACGCAGAAGGTTGCGTGCCAGACGGCGCTGACCCGTGTAGATGACCGAGTAGCGCTCGTTCAGCTCCGCGACAGTCTCGGGCGCGAGGTGGAGCGTCGTCGTATCGATCTCTTGAAAAAGTCCCGGGGAGGAGGTTGAGACCTTGAAGCCGCGGGAGAGTCCGCCGACCTGATCCTGCCATCCGCCGCCCGTGCTCATCAGCTGCTCCATACAAAGCACGCGGGTATAAAGCTCGTTCTCGGTGGCGTCGACGCCGAAGAAATCGTAGATTCCCTTGACGCAGGCGCCCGCAAGGATGCTGCTGGTGCCAAGACCCGAGCCGCGCGGGATGTTGATGACCTGCGTGGACAGGTAAATACCGCCGCCGCGGCGCTTGAGGATCTGCTCGAGCGTTTCACCCGTATCAGTGAGGGGGAGAACGTCGGTTGCAAGGAGTGCCGCCTTATGCAGAGCAAAGGGATCGCTCGGGTTCTTACAGTCCTGAAGCTCCGCAAGGCTCGTGAACTCGCCGTAGGAGCCGAGGTCGGCGCTTGCCAGCACGACCTTGTATTCGGGCAGGCGGCGAAGCACCGTCTCGATCGGCAGGCGTCCGTCGAGCTTGATGGCGGCGTTGAGAACGAGTCCGCCGTTTTCGTTACAGTGGGGAGGAGTATCCGACCAGCCGCCGCCGAAGTTGACGCGGACGGGCAGACGGGTCGTGACCTCGTCCTTCGCGATTCTCATATCACTGCGTACGGGGTAGTGACCCCATGCGTTTTCGGTCACGGCGTCGCTGATCGCCGCAAAGCACGAAAGCTCCAGCTCCTCTCTCTTTTCGCCCGTGAAGAAGCGCGAGAGATAGTAGTAGATACGGATCTTTCTGCCGAAATCGGATTTCTCCGCCTCGTGCAAAAGGATCTTTTTCACACGGTCGGAGATCGTGCCGTCGAGAGCCTTGACTGCCTCGGACGCGGGAGTACGCGTGTCGATCGCCTCAAGGATCTGCTCGCTCTTTACCTTATCGTCGAGCTTGTCCTGCCACGGAAGGATCTGCGTGACGTCCGCCATCGCAAAGCTTTCCGCAAGGCTGAGGTATTCCGCGGCGGGCTTGCCGTGAAGTGTCTTCTCTACCGCCTCGTCGATCGAATCGCAGACAGGATAGATCTTTGCCGTCCAAAGGGGCGTGTCGATCGGCTTGCCGAAGAGCTTTGCCTCCTTCGGATTATCGTTTATGCCGTACATACGCACGACGAACTTGCCGTCGTTGAGCTTGAGTCCGTGAAGGACCGTCCCTGCGGGGACTGTAACATTTTCAAGCGTGACGCCCGAGATCACGGAGCCCTCACCGATCACCGTGCCGCGGTGGATATAGCTGTCCTCGATATAAGAGCCGTCGCCGACCGTCGCACGCAGGCTGACGTAGCTGTTGCTGACTGCGGCATTCTTTTTGCGGTAGTTGGTGTTGACGAGAGCTGACCAATTGAGGAAGCGATAGGACTCGATCTCATCGGTGACAAGATGCAAAAGCTCCCGCGTGGTGCCGAAGTGAATGAAGGATGCGGGCGAGAAGCAAAGCAGCTTCATCGGGTATTTGTGAAGGCGCTCGAAAAGCTCCCGACGGATCACGGAAAGCTCGGGGCTGAAGTCGCCCTCGGGCGTTTCGAGATAGAACTGCTCCAGCGTTGCGTCAGCCGCAAGGGGATAGAGGAAGTCTGCGTAAAAGCTCAGGCGCACCTTTTCATTGACGCAGGCGTCGAATTTTGCCTGCGTGTCGACCATCGCGTACAGCTCCTCAAGGATATTGCTGTCGAAGATGACGGCGCCCGTGTCGATGTTGACGTCGCCGTTTGCATCGACCGCCCCTGCGTCGGTGAGCGTTTCAACCGTTTGCTTATGTAAAAACCTGCCGACGTTTCCGTCATCGTTACGCAGGAAAACGCCGTGGTTCTTACCCGTTTGTACGTTTTTCTTGATCGAGAGCGCGGCGGCACCCTTTGAATAAAAGTCGATCTGCAGAGGGTTGAACAGAAGAAGAACGTCGCCAGAGAGAACGAGCATACCGTCGCTGATGCGTGCGGGAACGCCCGTCATACCGATAATAAATTCATCAAAGAGCGTGGAGCGGCGGCCGTCGGGTAGCTGACGCGGAACGGGTGAAAAGAGCTTACCCATTGCCGAGTACTGCGGGATGCGCTTGGAATCGCCGCCCGAGTGAATGACGAGGATGCGGCGTCCCTTGAAGCTATCTTCCCCGCACTCCTCTCTGATATAGCGAAGCACGTTAAGCGTAGCACCGCCCGAGCCCACGCGAAGGCCGTCGGGATCGGGGATAACGGCAAAATGCGTTGCCGCGGGCAGCTTGCCTGCCGCCTGACGGTAGGCGATCTGCTGACGGTAGGAGTCCGCCTGCGCCTCATTCGAGGCGGTAAGGATCACGTAATCCCAGACGACCGCCTGTCCCCGCGTGATCGATCTTTCGTATTCATCATAGGAATCTATGTAGGACTGTCGCAAAAACAAATTCTTGTAATTCGTCATAAATCCTCCAAAAAGCAAAAAAATTACTATTATATATGGGTATACAAATATATTTTAACACACAAAAACAAAAAATGCAAGTGGGTGCTTGCATTTTCTCGTCTTTGGTTTGAAAAATTATGGGGGGACTGCGTTCAATCCCTCAAAAGCCGCTCACGGGCACGGTAGTCGGGGAGGATGTGGGCGATCTCGCGGTAAAAGTCGCTACCGTGGTTGCGGTGGCGGATGTGCGCGAGCTCGTGGACGACCACGTAGTCGATCGCTGCGTCGGGATAGCGCATCAGAAAGAGCGAGAAGCAGAGTGAGTTTTTCGGACTGCAGCTGCCGAATCGGCGGCGCGCCGCGGTGATGCGAACGCCGCTTGGGGAAAGCCCCATTTTTTCGGCGTAAAGGGCGACGCGCGGGGGGATATGCTCCTCCGCACGGCGGCGCAGCTCCTCGATCTCACACGCGGTAGGCTCGGGATATTTCGTGCGCTTTTCGCGCATTTTCAAAAGGTTCTTTTCGATCCACGCGACGTGCTCGGATAAAAAGCGCTCGATCCTCTCGTTTTTCGTGCGAAGGGGGGCTCTGACCAGCACCGCGGCGTCGGGCGTAATCTGCACAGCGAGAGTGCGGCGCGCAGAATACTTGACGGTATAGGGAAACGGAAGCGGCATACTCCTTCCTCCTTTGCATCACGTTTTTTATATTATATATTTTTCGTCGGGAATTGTCAATGAAGTATTGCAAGACGCAGAAAAATGTGTTAGAATAAAGGCATCTTGAGGAGCATAGGAGGAATCGATATGAAGCGCCTGATCGCATTTGCCGTATTGGCGGCGGCTTTGCTCTCCTACTCGATCCTTTGTGCGGTCGATCCCGATCGCTATCTTCCCTCCTTTTCAAGCACGGAGGGCGTGACGGTCGCGCCCGAAAAAAGCGATTTCGTTTTCACGGCCGTGACCGAAGGGGAGGAGACCTATCTTTCGCTTACGGAATATACGGGGAGCGAATGGTTCGTCAATATTCCCGCTACGGTTGACGGCGTGCCCGTACGAAAGATCGGCGACGCCGCCTTTTACCGCAACAGAACCGTGCGTGCGGTCCTTTTACCGAATACGCTGACCGAGATCGGCAGCTACGCCTTTGCGGATTCCAACGTTTCTATCGTCATTCCCGGGGAGGGGCTACGGATCATTGACTACGCCGCCTTTCACGGCTGTGACGAGCTTCGCGTTTTCGATCTGCAGCACGCGACGGAGCTTTTACAGATCGGCGACTTCGCATTTGCGGAATGCACGGCGCTGATCAGTGATCTCGCGATGCCCGACTCGCTTTTACTGATCGGCGGCTACGCCTTTCAGGGATGCGCATCCGCGCCTTCGCTGACACTGAACGAGGGACTTGTCTATATCGGGGACGGCGCATTCAACCACTGCATCGGGCTTCAGAATGAAAGCATTCACATCCCCGCAAGCGTGCGGCAGATCGGCGGTGCAAAATTTGCGCCCGGGAGTGCTGTGCGCGGCACGCACGTTTTTTACAACTGTGCGCCGACGACGCTTTCCTCCTTTACGGTGGGAGACGGCAGCTTGGCTTATATCGCAAGAGACGGCGTGCTTTACGCGCAAAACGAAGCGGGCGAGCCTGCGGTCCTCGTCTGTTATCCGCCGAATCGGGCGGGGGCGACGTACGAGCTGCCGAGTGGCGTGAGTGACGCATACGAGCTGTCCTTCGGGCGGCCGCTTTATCTGCGCGAGCTGATCCTCTCCGACGCCTTCACCGTTTATACGGAGCTGCCCGATAACTACCTGAATACGGGTAGCAATCTGTCGGTTGCGATCTATAACAAAAACGCGCTCACCTCGGTTTCCTGCACCGAAGGAAGCGCGGTCTACGCAACGCGCGACGGAATGCTGTTGACCCACGATATGAAAACGCTTCTCTATGCGCCGCTTGGCGCGGGTCGGGACGACGTGCTGTCGATCCCCGACGGCGTTGAGAGGATCGAGGACGGCGCGATCTGTACGACGGAAAGCAAGCCGCAGGGCAACCGCTACGCGGCAAAAAGGATCGTGATCCCCGACAGCCTGTCCTCCGTCAGTGACGGCGTGCTCGCCGCGATCAACGCGCAACCGTGGCAGATCGTTCTCTCTCCCGCGCACGGCACGCTTTCCCTCTCGGACGGCAAGCTCGTTCGCAAATAAAACGAAAAAAGCACCGCGGAGCTTGCGGTGCTTTTCTCTATACCTTACGCCATCTTGTTGAGTTTCACGGTGAAGGCGCTCTTCTTGCGAGCGGCGTTATTCTTGTGCAGAATACCGCGGCAAACAGCCTGGTCGATCTTCTTGGTCGCCAGCTTGTACGCTGCCATAGCCTGTTCCTTATCACCCGAAGCCAACGCTGCGTCGTACTTTTTGATCAGGGTACGCATCTGGGACTTAAAGATCTGATTCTGAAGAGTCTTCGCCTTCGTGATCTTTACGCGCTTCTTTGCGGATTTAATGTTCGGCAAAACATCCACCTCCTATAATTTTTTGAAGCGGGACACCTGAGAGGGTGTGTCCTGCGAGTTTCATACACCACAGTATTTTAGCAGATGTTCTTTCAAAAATCAAGGGGTTTTTGCAAATACTTTTGATTATTTTGAAATTTTTTTATAGTTTGTGAAAAAAATGCTTGACAAAGGAGCTTCGGCGTGTTATACTTGTAAAGTAATTTGTTTTACACCGATTGGACGGAAACGCTATGTTTGAGAAAAATCTGAAAATCGGATACTTGCTTGACTTTTACGGCGAGGCGCTTCCCGACCGCACGCGCGACGTGCTGGACGGCTATTACGGCGAGGATCTTTCGCTCGGCGAGCTTGCCGAGACGCTTGGGATCTCGCGCCAAGGGGTGCGCCACGTCATCAAGAAGGGCGAGGAGGAGCTTCTTCGTATGGAGAGCTCGCTTCATCTTGCCGAAAAATTTGCAGATCTTCGCACGGGAGCTGACCGATTGCGCGCGCTTGCCGACACGCTGGACGCGGGGGATCCCGACACGGCGCATCTGCTCGCCGACGAGGCGCGGGCACTTGCCGAGCTGATCCTGCAAAAGAGCCTTTAACCTTTTCAAAAAGGAGGGATACGCTTGTTTCAGAGCTTAACCGATAAACTGACGAACGCCTTTAAGCGATTCCGCAACAAGGGAAAGCTGACCGAGGCTGACGTGCGCGAGGGAATGCGTGAGATCAAGCTTGCTTTGCTTGAGGCTGACGTTAACTTCAAGGTCGTACGCGATTTCGTCAAGGCGGTCACCGAGCGTGCCGTTGGCGAGACCGTGCTTGAGAGTCTCGTTCCCGCGCAACAGATCGTAAAGATCGTAAACGAGGAGCTGATCCGCCTGATGGGCGGCGAGACACCGAAGCTCGAGATCGCATCGAAGCCGCCGACGGTCGTGATGATGGTCGGTCTTCAGGGTGCGGGTAAAACGACGCACAGCGGTAAGATCGCGGGGCTTTACAAAAAGAAGGGAAAAAATCCGCTTCTGGTTGCCTGCGACGTATACCGCCCTGCCGCCATCGACCAGCTGAAGGTGGTTGGCGAGAGTCTTGGTATCCCCGTGTTTTCGATGGGGAGCACGCTCTCTCCCGTTGAGATCGCGAAGGCGGGCGTTGAGCATGCAAGGAAAAACGGCTACGATCTCGTCTTTATTGATACCGCAGGTCGTTTGCAGATCGACGAGGTCCTGATGAAGGAGCTTGAAAACATCAAGAAGAAGGTTGAGCCGACCGAGATCCTTTTGACCATTGACGCAATGACGGGTCAGGAGGCGGTCAACGTTGCTGAGTCCTTCAATAATCTGCTTGACATTACGGGCGTCGTGCTGACGAAGCTTGACGGCGATACCCGTGGCGGTGCGGCGCTGTCCGTGCGCTACGTAACGGGCAAGCCGATCAAATTCGTGGGTACGGGCGAAAAGCTTGACACGATCGAGCCCTTCCACCCCGACCGTATGGCGTCACGCATTCTCGGAATGGGCGACGTGCTGACGCTGATCGAGAAGGCGGAGGAGGCGTTTGACGAGAAGCAGGCGAAGGAGCTTGAAAGAAAGCTTCTCGAGTCGAGCTTTACGCTTGACGATTTTCTCGATCAGTTCCGCCAGATGAAGAAGATGGGCGGAATTGAAAAGATCCTGTCGATGCTCCCCGGGGTAAAGCTCGGCTCGCTTTCGGAGTCGGGGCTTGACGAACGGCAGATGGCAAAGACCGAGGCGATCGTTCTGTCAATGACGCGTGCGGAGCGTAACGATCCGTCGATCCTCAACGGCTCGCGTCGCCGCCGTATCGCAAACGGCTCGGGCACGTCGGTCGAGGACGTCAACCGACTGATCAAGCAGTTCGAGCAGGTCAAGAAAATGACGAAGCAGTTTTCAGGAGCCGCAGGGCAGCGGCGTATGCGCCAGATGTTTGGCGGCAATATGCCCTTTTAACCCTTGAAAATTTTTCACCGACAAGCTTCGGGAATGATTTTAATAAAAACAAAAAAACATTATATTTTTGGAGGAAAAAAACCATGGCAGTCAGAATCAGACTTAAGAGAATGGGTGCAAAGAAGGCTCCCTTCTACCGCGTTGTCGTTGCAGACAGCAAGTCGCCCCGCGACGGAAAGTTCATCGAGGAGATCGGTTACTACAACCCCCTGACCGATCCCGTTGACATCAAGATCGATGCAGAAAAGGCTACCTCTTGGATCGCAAAGGGCGCTCTTCCCACCGAGACCGTTAAGGCGCTTCTGAAGAAGAGCGAGATCATTCAGTGATCTCAGAAAACCAAGGAAGGTATTCCGCGAGATGGATTTGAAAACAGTTCTTACAGACATAGCACGTGCGATCGTTGACCATCCCGACGCCGTTTCGGTCACGCAGACCGAGGACGAGGATGAGATCACCCTTGTGCTTTCCGTTGCAGAGGACGATACCGGTATGGTCATCGGACGGCACGGAAAGATCGCGAAGGCGATCCGCTCTGTTATGAAGGCCGCGGCTACCAACATCGGTAAACGCGTGAACGTGGAAATTCAGTAATTTCCCAACAAAAAAAGAGGAAGGCACTGCCTTCCTCTTTTTTGTTGCTTCCGAAAAAAACGGCTGTCGGGTGACAGCCGTTTTTTTTCATCAGATCGCCACCTCGGCGGATTCCGTATCCGTAGCCTCTGCAGGCTCAACGGGTAAGGTGGGGGGCGTTTTTGCTTTCTTTACGCGAGCGGTGGGGCACGCGATAGCAAGGATCGAGAAGATCAAGAAGGTGATCGCACCTGCGCCGATGCCGAAGCCGTACGTGGTACCGATGCCGAAATAGGTGATACGGTTTTTCACGATGAAGATGAAAACGAGCGTGAGCGCGAAGCTTGCTACGGTGAATACACCCGCGAGGATCTTTTCGATCAGTGCCGTCGGCTTTGCGCCGTCAAGCGTTGCGAAGAACAGAAGGTCGCGCCACAGAAGCAGAAGCAGACACGCAATCGCGAGATAGTAAACCAGGGTAACGAGCGAGAAAATACCCATTGCGGAGGGTGAGCCGCCCGACATGGAGAGCTGGGTCAGAAACTCAACGTGATGACCGTTTGCGGCACCCTTTTTGAATTCGCCCGTGGTATAATCCTCGAAGCCGTTAAGCTGAGCATAGAGGTCATCCTGCATTGCGGTCTTTCCGCTTTCAAACCATTCCTCGTAGTATTCCACGTCCTTGACCTCCTCATCCTCAGCATCGCCGACGACGGAAAGCACCGTGAAATATCCGAGCGGGAGACCCTTTTTCAGCTCGGTCTTTTTCTCCTTATTGCTGAATTCGACGTTGACGGCACCCGTCAGCATCGGTGCAAAGGAAACCGAGAGCGCAACGATGATGAGAACGAGAGAAACGGATGCCTTGATGATATGCGAGATCTTCGGTCTTTTGCCCTCGAGGATCAGCTTTTCGAGCATCAAAATCAGCACGCCGATAAGCGAGAGTGCAAGCACCCAATAGGCAAATCCGCTACCCGACCGCACGAAATATTCCGCGGCGTAATCGTCGAGAACGACGGAAAGGGCCACGCGGTGTAAAAGGACGACGGGCATCACAGCGCAAAGCAGGCGGCGGAGCGTCTTTTCAAAGCCGAGCTTCACGGGAAGCACCGTGCCAAGGAGTCGCAAAACCGAGAATACGAAGAGGGCGACGCCAAGCAGCATATAAACGATCGAGAGGATCGCGCAAAGAAGAAGATCGACCGAGAAGGGCGAATCCTCCGAGCGCGCAGACAGGCGGAAGGAGAGCTTTATGAACTTCTGGAAGAGCGCGTGCCCCTCGGCGTCGATGCCCTCATCCTCATCGTAGTCAATAGTTATCCATTCAAAAAGATCATCACCCGTCTCCTCAAGCTGCTCGTTAAGCTCGCTGTCCTCAAGCTCCTCCATCGTTTCGGAGTGGAAGGAGTCAAACAGGAAAACGACCGTATCGATCGGCGAGAAGCTCGCCTTCATCTCCTCGTCGATCCCGACGTTCACACCCATTAACTCCTCAACGTCGACCTCGTAGGTGAAGATCGGCAAAAAGGAGAAGATGCACATCAGAAGGCTGAGTGCAACGAGAAGGCTGGCGCGGACGATCCCTCCGATCTTTTTGACGTCCGCCTTCTTTTTCGGGCGTCTGATCACGGGAACGGCTACGGGCACCTCGACAGGCTCAGGCGGGGGCGTGGGTGCAACCGATGCCTCAGCATCGAGCCGCTTTCCGCAGTGTCCGCAAAAGAGTGCCTCCGCCGCCAAAGGCGTGCCGCAGGACGGGCAGAAGCGAGCGTTGGTTTGGAATTGTTCGTTTGTCATAGTTACCTCCTGAAGTGCTTAGAATTACAGAGTTATATTCATTAGAAATCATTATAGCACCAAATGTGGCGATTGTCAACCGCCTTGGTCAGTGTCGGTGCCGTAGCGCATCACCGAAACGTAATCCGCGCCGCTGACAAGAATGTGATCGATCAGGATCACGTTCAGCTGAGCAAGTGCGCGGTAGATCGCGGCGGTCGCCGTGATATCCTCATCCGACGGGATCGCCTGCCCGTTCGGATGATTGTGTGCAAGCACCGCGAGGGCAACGCCCTGCTCCATCACGCGCTCCGTAAGCATTCGGACGGAGCATTCCGCAAAGCCGATGCCGCCCTCCCTGAAGCTATGAAGCGAAAGGATGCGGTAATCCGCATCGAGCGTCGCCATCATAACGTATTCGGTCTGTGCGCCGATGTAGCAGCTGCGGAAGAATTCCCCGCAACGCTCGAAGGTGTCGAGCCGCCGTCCCTTTGCCGTGCGCCGCGCATTCTCCGAGCGAACGGCGAAGACCGAGCGGACGAGGATCGCCGCGTGCTCCGAGAGCCCCGCGTCGATCAACTCCGCGTCGCTTGCCGCAAACAGAGCGGAAATACTGCCAAAGCGTGAAAGCAGCGTATCGGCAAGATCCGAAACGTCGCCAAGCTGGACGGTGTAGCTCAGAAAGAGCGAGAGGATCTCGCGCTCGGTCATTTCACCGAGTCCCTCCCGAAGGAAGCGGGTGCGCAGAGCTGCGCGTTTTTCCTTTGCACTTGTTTCCGTGCTCAATGCGATCCACCTCCCGTTTCATTTTGGGGTGCGATCCCGAGGGTGTTTTCCATCAGACGCGCAAATCGCTCGCCCGATACGATGATATGCTCGTACAGTATGACGCCCGAGGCACTCAGCTGACCCTTATAGTAAGCGTTCAGCTCAATATCCGTAGGATCGGGAAGCTCGCTTTTGCCGATATGATTGTGCGCCAAAACAACGAACGCCGCCCTCTTTTGAATGGCAGGCGCCATCATCGCACGCAGATCGATGCGCGGCGAGGTGAAATGCGCGTCCGCAAGTACGACAAGATCCAGAACGCGCGAGGCGTTGTCAAGAAGCAAAAGCACCGTACGCGGAACGCTGACGTCGCGAAAGTAATCGACGAAGAATCGCCCGTAGTCCTGGGGCAGTACGGTTTTCACGCCGCCGCCCTCCCGCTGTGCAACGGCGTACTCGGATACACTGCCGTAAAAATGCAAAAAAGCAGCGACGTAGGAGCCGACGCCGTCTACCTTTTCAAGCTCGTCCGTTGGTGCGGCAAAAACACCGTCAAGGCTCCCGAAGCGAGAGAGCAGGCGGTGTGCCGTCGGATTGGTGTCCCTGTGCGGAACTGCATAAAAGAGCAGCATTTCCAAGATCTGATGCTCCTCAAAATGCGAAAGGCCGTGCCGAAGGAAGCTTGCCTTTAGCCGCTGTCTGTGATGCTTATGGATCTGTTCTGCCACGATTTCTTACCACGAAAGGGGCGTATCCCTCCGTTTTCAGTTTGCTTATTTTTTCTTTTTCTTTTTTCCGCCCTGCAGAAGAGAGAGGAAGGAAAGAAGTGCGGTAAATGCAGTCAACAGTGCGAAAAGGCGGACAAGATCGATCTTGTAGCTCCCCTTCATATGATACTTGAAGGTCGGCTCCTCGTTATCCTTATCCGCATAAAAAGCGGTTTCGACGTCGTATTTTCTGGCAATCGCCGGGCGGCGGCGTTTCGGCTTTTCCTCGGTGATGACGGTCTGCTCCGATTCCTCAACCTCGTCCGAGATCACTTCGTAATTCATGTTTTCATCCATAACTGCCGGTTCCTCCGTTCGTAAGTTATTATTATTTTATCATAAAGTTTGCGCTAAAACAAGTATAAAAAACCGATTTTGCAAAAAAATAATGCAAAAAGGAGAATTTTATGCTCTTTTCCTCGGCGGAATTTTTGTTTTTGTTTCTTCCCTTCGTTCTGCTTCTTTGTTTTTTTCTTCCGCGGGGGGCACAAAACGCCGTACTTGCGACGGTGAGTCTTCTCTTTTACGCCTTCGGCGAGCCGATCTACGTTCTGCTTCTTTTCTTTTTTTCGCTGTTTACGTGGGGAGTCGGACGACTGATTCCCGATCGCTCACGCGGTTTTTTCGCGGGGGCGGTGATCCTTTCGCTTTTACCGCTTCTCTTTTTCAAGTATCTTGGATTTTTCCTGTCGCCCTTCGGCGTTTCCTTCGCCGTGCCCGCGATGCCGCTCGGAATCTCCTTTTATACCTTTCAGGGGATCTCTTACCTCATTGACGTGCGGCGACACGATACGCTTCCCTGTCGGCGGTTTTGGGATTTCACCGCGTATCTTACGCTCTTTCCCCAGCTGATCGCGGGACCGATCGTGCGCTATACCGATATTTCAGCCGAGCTTGCAGTGCGGCGGCGTCCCGACCTTTCGGGAGTCGAGCGGTTTCTCTTTGGGCTTGCGAAGAAGCTGATTCTTGCAAACGGATGCGGTGAGCTTTGGCAGATCTTGCTTGACACCGAGCAGCCCACGCTTCTGCTCGTTTTGTTCGGTACGGTCGCCTATACCCTGCAGATCTATTTTGATTTTTCGGGGTACAGCGATATGGCGATCGGGCTTGGGGCGCTTTTCGGCTTTCACTTCCCCGAGAATTTCGATTATCCCTATCTTGCTGCGGGGATCCGAGATTTCTGGCGGCGGTGGCATATCACGCTGACCTCTTTTTTCAGGGAGTACGTCTACTTTCCGCTCGGCGGCAGTCGGGGCACGCGTACGCGTACCTTCTTCAATATGGGTGCCGTGTGGCTTCTGACGGGGCTTTGGCACGGTGCGGGGGTACAGTTTCTTCTCTGGGGAGCGTATTGGTTTTTCCTGCTCGTGCTTGAGCGGTGCGGCTTCTTCAGACGTCTGCCGCACCCCGTGATGCGCGCTCTGACGCTCCTTTTCATCGCGTTCGGGTGGCTGATCTTCGCCTCGCCGAGCTTTGGCTTTTTTAAAGGATGTCTTTGTTCGGTGGGGGCGGGCTTTTCCGACGCGGCGGCGACCTATCACGCACTGCGCTTTCTGCCGACGCTTCTGCTCGGCGTTTTGTTTGCAACGCCGATCCCCTACCGCTTCTTCAAAACGCGACACGCCTTTTTACGCGTGGCGATGCCAATGCTTCTGTTTTTCCTCTCGGTCGGGTACAGTATCAGCGGCTCTTACAACCCCTTTCTCTATTTCCGCTTTTAGGAGGTGCTATGCGACCGCAAAGACCGCAGATCCTTTTGTTCTGCCTGTTTTTCTCGATGCTCTTATTCTTTGCGTTTTTCTACCTGTTTTCGCCCGCGCCGAAGCTGCTTGAGCGCGAAAACAGAATGAGCGCGGACTTTCCCGATCTTTCCTTTGACAGCTACCGCAGCGGACGGCTGTCGGCGGGGCTTTCGCGCTTTGCCGCGGACAGCGTTCCCTTTCGCGACGCCTTTACGTCGTTTGCCGCCCTCTCGGAGCTGGCGCTCGGGAAGCGTGAGCGCGGCGGCATTCTTTACACCGACGGCGGGCGGCTGATCGCGACGCCGCGCGGCGAGGGAGATTTCACGGAATCAAACGCACGCGCGATCGCGCAGCTCTCGGCGTACGGCGTTCCCTTTTACCGTTTCACGGTGCCGACCGCCTACGAGGTCTATACAAAGGGCGACGCACGCTTTTCGCTTTCGGATTATTACCTGACCGACCATCACCTGAACGAAAAGGGGGCACGGCGGCTCGCCGAGGCGATCGCCGAGCGGCTGTCGCTTCCTTTGCCGCGCGTCACGTACACGCGCTTCGGCGGTGATTTTTACGGCACGGGTGCATCCGCTCTCGGCGTCGATCTTTTGCCCGACGCGGTCTATCTGCCGCGCTATGCGGGCGACGGTGCGCTCTCGGCCGACGCCGATGGGAAGGCGATCCCCGTATACGACGCCTCCGCCGAGGGGCGGCGCGATCTTTACACGGTCTTTTTCGGGGGAAATTATCCGCTGCTTTCGGTCACGAAAAAAGAAGCGGGCAAGCGCCCGCCGCCTTTGGTGGTGAAGGGGAGCTATATGAATGCGGTGGCACCGCTGCTTGCCGATGCCGCCGACCTTTTGCTCTGCGACCCGCGCTACTTTGACGGGGACTTCGACGCGCTCGTTTCGGCGTATGCGCCCGATGCGATCCTGCTGGTTTCGGGCAGTGAGCTGCTCGGCGAGAGCGACGCGCTTACGCGTTTGTTTGACACTTGGTGAAGGCGAGGGCGTTGATCGGCACGCCCTGCTCACTAAAGCGGGTCTCGTACTCGGTCATCACGTTGCCCGCCGATTCGGGATAATTGTGGAAGTCGCGCGTGATATAGCGGCAGGTGATGCCGAGCGCGTCGAGCTCCTCAAGAGTAAAGTCAAAGAGGGTGACGTTGTCGGTCTTGAAGTAAAGCTCACCACCGTCCTTTAAGAGCGAGAGGTAGATCTTCAGAAATTCGCGGTGGGTCAGGCGGCGCTTTGCATACCCCTTTTTCGGCCACGGATCGCTGAAGTTGAGATAGATGCGATCGACGGTCGCGGGGGCGAAGAGCGTGGGAAGCGTGGCGGCGTCCGCGATGAAAAAGCGCAGGTTGTCGGGACGGGTGTCCTTGCATGCCTCTGCCTTCTCAACGGCGCAGACCATCACGTCGGAGAATTTCTCAAGCGCGATGAAATTGGCGTCTTGATGCTTTGCCGCCATACCGCAGGCAAAGCCGCCCTTGCCGCATCCGATCTCAAGATAGATCGGAGCGGAGCGTGAAAAGAGGGTGGAGGGATCGGTCATCGGTGCGGAGGGTGTCGGGGGTAACAGATAGGAAAGCGCGGCGAGCCGTTTTGCACCGTGCTTTTTTTTACGCATTCTCATAGGTGTCTCCGTAAATTTATTTTCGGCAAATATTGTACCACAAAAGTGCGGCGATGTCAAAGGTTTTTGTCGGATTCGATTTTTTGATACAGGGATGATCAAAAAGGGCAAGGAGTCTCGCCATTTTTACCAAAAATGCGCACCCTTTTTTGTGGAAGTATACGAAATTCAAACGCAATGGAAAGCTTTCGTTGACTTTTCCGTTTCTCCTTTGGTAAAATGTGAGCATAGGTTAATATGAAATATTAAACCTGTTTTTCAAAGGAGAATATGCTATGAAAAAATCGGTTTTTTCTTTGTTTCTGCTTTTGTGCATGCTTCTGTCGCTGATCCCTGCGACGGTGCTCGGCACGTCGGCAGACGAGCAAGAGCCAAGCGGCACGGGCACGGTGCTGAAGGGGGAGGACCTCTACTACACCGAGGGACTGCAGCTCTTCCTCATTGCTGACGAGGAGTGGGTGACCGTCAACGAGGACGGCACCGCGGTCTGGACCGACAGTCTGACGGGGGCTGAGTTTACGCTTACGGGCGGAAAGCTCAACATCGGCAAGACCGTGACGGTCGAGTACCCCGCAAAGAAGGACATTGCCATCGACGGCACAAAGGAATTTCAGAAGGTTACATACGCCGAGGACGGCGTAACGCCGCTGTACCGCGTGACGACGACGCTCTATTACAGCACGGCGGCGGAGGCGGAATACGCCTACTCGCACCACATTGACGGCGTGCCGTGCGTGGTGGTCAAGCACGAGATGAAGGGCGAGGTCTACGATCCCGCGACGGGTAACTACACGCAGGACGAATCGGTAGCATCCCACGCTGTGATGGGCTGGCAGCTGACCGATCGCGGTCTTGGCTACGAGTTCCCCGATATCTTCGCACCGAACGCGTATCTGACGATGGACGCCGAGCGTCCCTCTCACGGCATCAACCTCGGTAAGATTCTGCCCGAGGGTGAGTATACGCTGGAATGGGTATCGGAGTATCAGGGCTACCTCAACACCGACGGCTACGATCATTCTCTGGCACAGTCCTCGAACTTTGAGGGCGACGGCGACTGGGGACGCAGCTTTTTCTTCGGTCCCTTCAAGGCGTTCGTCCGTTCAAACGGTGCACCCGGCATCCACAGCGCGTGGATGGCGTACACCCCGAACGATCAGATCAGCGGCAACAGCAACCGTATCTCGCAGATGACGGCGCACAGAGGTACCGTTGATATGACCAATATGACGCTCTCCAAGAGTGCCGTCGGCGGTGGAAACTATCACTATCTCTGGCAGAGCAACGGCAAGGATCTTTACACGGTCACCACGGGTGAGACGAAGTACGCATCCGCCAGCGGCGGACAGACGCTCGAATATATTCCGAATTCCTCGCTTACAGAGGGAGAGTCGGGCGACCTGATCCTCAACCGCGATCTGCCGAGCTATACCTACGCGATCCGTCTGTACAACCGCGTGCTGACCGACGCGCAGAAGCTGCAGAACCATTTTGCAGACCTTGCCTGCTTCTACGGGCTGGATCTTACCGAGTTCTCGGCAATGAACGACGAGCAGAGGACCCAGCTGATGGAGCAGATGTACTCCTTCGGCTTTGGTGCCGACCAAGCGGGGGCGCAAAAGTATCTTGACGATATGATCGGTGCGCTGACCTACGTCCCCGAGATGAACGGATACGACCGCCTTTACGTGCAGAACGGACTCTCGGTCCTTCTGACGGCGTACGATGCGGAAAACGAGGCTTCGCTGAGCACTACCCCCACGGGAAGCGGCAAATGGATCAACAAGGTGCTGAACGAGGACGGAAGCTACGATACCTTCCTTCTCAACGGCCGTACCGTGACGCGTGAGTATTTTGATGAAAACGGCGCACCGAAATCGACGGTGACGGGCTGGCGAAAGTACACGCACGGCGTTGGCTACGAGATGACGCAGGCGGCGGCGCGCGGCAATATGAAGGGCTCGCACTACCTCGACCTCGGGCTTGACGAGCTACCCGACGGCAATTACACCGTCGAGGTCGTTATGGAAAGCCTCGGTATGCCGATGGAGGGCACCGAGACGGTCAACTGGGCAAACGGCGATCAGGGAAAGGACTGGTACGAGGTCTGGGCGTATATGCTGAAGGTCGGTAACTTCTCGGTCTTCTCGAAGCACACCACGCACACCCAGCCGACGGGCATCGCACCTCTGCACGCGATCGCCCCCTCCTTCTCCACCAACGGTGACTGGAACGGCAGCGGTGAGTTGAAGATCTTCAACAGTCAGCTGACCGATTACGATTACAACACGGTCGGTATTTATAACGCGACCTTCAAGCTCGAGGCGAAGGACGACGGCGGCATTGCCCTCTCCTACGCGTTCGGCTTGCACGGCGAGCCTACCTACAGCGGTTCTTCTGCCACGCATGACGTCGCGATCCCCGAGGGCGGGCTCTTCCGTCTGGTCGAGGATACTCCCTCGATCCTTTACGCGGTGCGTGTATACGATCGCGTGCTGACCGAGGACGAGATGCTGCAGAACCATTTTGCAGACCTTTGCGCATACAATCAGCTCGATATGAGCAGATTTGAGTCGATCGCGGCAGAGGATCGCGTTGCGATCTACCGCGCTTGGAATGGCTACGATTTCACGACCGACAAGGCGATCCTGCAGGACGCGCTTGACAACGCGCTGTCCGTGATCCTGCTCTCCTTTGAGGGCTTTACCGCGAGAGTCGAGGGCGAGGGCAACGAGCTTTCCGCCATCTACTCACTCAACCAGAGCAAGATCGACGCCATTGAGGCGCAGGGCTACAAGGTCACCGCGGGCATTTTGCTCGCTCCGCTCTCCGACGGCGTCGCGACGCACATTGCGCTGACGACCGAGACCGCCTTCAAATCGGCATCGGTCTACACGACGGACGGCGGAAAGTCTGGTACGATCGAAGGGACCGACAAGTTCGGCTACAGCATCTTCTTTGACAAGTACACGCGCCCCGAGGAGCTTTGCAAGAAGTATCTCTTCCGCGCGTACGTAACGCTTGAAAAGGACGGCGTGACGGCGACCTACTACAACGACGCCTCCGGTGCAAGCTTTACCGGTGCGCTTTCGATGCTCGATCTTTGTAACTACCTGACCCTGGGCTTCGAGAAATACGCGGACAACGCAAATCTGCTTTACACCGCGGACAGTGCCTACGCCGATTACGAGATCTACGTTGACGCGGCGAAGGGGAATAACGGCGGCGACGGCAGTAAGAATGCTCCCTTCAAGAGCGTAGACGCGGCGGTCGACCATCTCAACGCGCTCCTGTCCGAGGAGGGCAACCCCCTTAACATCATCCTTCACTTGCTGACGGGTGACTATTACGTTGAAGAAGCGCTGACGCTTGACGGCACGCTCTACAACCGCGATTACAGATTGAAGATCGAGGGCAAGGACGCGACGCTCAACGGTAACTACGACGTACCGCTCTCCTCCTTCTCTCCCGTTGCGGGCAGCGATATTCTCACCTATCCGATCCCCGAGCGCTTCCGCGACAAACTCTTCCGCAGTCTGTATGCGGACGGCGAGATCGCAACGCTTGCGACCACCGAGGAGAAGCTGATGAAGCACAGCTTCACCTACTTTACCGAAAAGGCAGGGGAGCGTAAATTCGCCGACGAGGCGTACGAGAACGAGGACGGCAACATCTACTTCGTTGCGTACGTTGACCGCACGCTGATCGATCAGTACTTCCCTGCCGAGCAGATCGCGGCGAAGGACGTTGATATTGCGGGCACCGAGCTTTGGATCAAGATCGAGTGGTACTATATGGGCTTCCGTATCGTTGACATCGACTTTGACCACAGCCTTGGAAGCTACGCGACGGTCGATAACGGATCGACGGCGATCACCAACAAGAATTACGAGGACAGATACGCACTGGTGCTGAACTACGAGGATGCGTCGATCTACACCTCGTTTGATCCCGCAAAGGGTATTATGTCCCCCCAGCACGACGTGGTACGCGGCAAGGACCTGGCAACGCTGAAGAACAGCGTCTACCTGCTTGACGAGCCGGGTGAATATTACTACGATCTTGAAAACGGGACCGTCAACTACATCCCGAAGGACGGCGACACGACGATAGGGCTTTCAACGGTTGAGAACCTGCTCGTTCTGAAGGATATTGCAAACGTTACGGTTGACGGCGTGACCTTCACGGGAACGAACAACAATTCGCCGCTTGAAGAGGGCTACATCCACAACCAGGCGGGCTACAGCCGCAAATCGCACCTGTTCGGCACCGAGGCGGCGATCTACGCGCTGAATGCATCGAACCTGACGGTTACGAACTGTAATTTCATTGATCTGTACGCGATCGGTATTGCCGTACGCGGCGCAAACCGCAATATTACGGTCACGAACAACGTGTTCGACTACATCGGCTCCTCGGCGATCCTGATGGGTGATCCCGAAAACTGGAGTCCCGAGACCAATGCGTTCACGAATATCACGATCGAGAACAACTATCTGCACGATATCGCGTTCGTGCTTTACAGCCATTGCGCGATCACGGTCACGAAGGTGCAGAATCTGTCGATCTGCTTCAACTCGATCATCAACTGCTCCTACACGGGTATTTCGATCGGCTGGTCCTGGGGCTCGACGGGCGCAGCCTACGGCACGTACGTCAACATTCTCGGCGCTGAGGTCGCGTACAACTACATTGAGAACTATATGTGTCTTCTGTACGACGGCGGTGCGATCTACACCCTTGGCGGCAACGCGACCATTGATTATCCCGAATACTTCAACTTCCTGCACGACAACTACGCCTACTGCGGCTCGTACGAGGGTCGCCGCGTTTGCGACAACACCTCGACCTGCTGGTATCACGACGGTGCATCCTCGCACTGGTACACCTACAACAACGTGGTATGGGTCGACGTGGAGTCGATGTCGAAGTGGTCCTACATTTCCCTGCAGGGGCACGACGGTTGGGGCGATACGATGGGGCAGCAGGTCTATAACATTATGACCGAGAACAACTTCTTCATCAACCTGTTTCAGGATTACCTGACGACGGGCTATGGGCGTGTGAAGGCGTCGAAGAACCTGATCGAGCGCGACGCCTACATCATGACGAAAAACGATCCCTACGAGCTTGCCGACGAGTGGCAGTTCATGTTTGATCAAGGGATGCGCGACCGTCACGGTGACAAGGTCACGCAGTATATGATGATCGATCCCGATGCATTTGATTTCATTGAGGATTCGATGGTTGACGAGATCAACGGCATTATTACGAGTGCCGGCTGCGACAGGCAGAAGGGGCGCGCGCTGGAGGAGCTTTACGAGTATCAGTATAAGCACGTCGAGAACCCCGACGAAAAACCCAATTAAACGATGAGGGGCTGTCACATTTAGGTAAAACCGAAAATGGCGAAAAGAACAAAGGGTAATTGACTCTATTACGCTTTGTAATCGTTTGAGGTGTTACTTAAGGTTGAAATTCTGACGAATTTCTCCAAATATTAAATGCCATTTTCT
>JAZSGY010000055.1:0-7306 GCA_045532985.1 Eubacteriales bacterium
GGCTACGATCCGACTTAATATGGGCGAAATGAGCCTTGAGGGCGGAACGGTCGCGGGCGAAAGCTACTCGCTGTACAGCAGCGGCGACGTCACGCTCAGCGGCACGGAGCTGCTTGGGGATCGCACCGTCGTTTATGTAGGCGGCAAGCTCGATCTTTCCGCCGCAGAGGATACGGCGCTGACGATCCTGCTCGGCAACGGCTACGACGTCGCCACGGATCTGATCCTGCCGCCCCCCGCATATGCGCTTTACTGTAACGGTGTGCTTGTTGCCGACGGCATCTGCACGCCCGGCAGCATTCTGACCCTTGGCGCCCGCCCCGCGTCGATCGGCACGAAGGAGGAGCTGCTCGCGGCAATGGCGGCGACCGACGGCAAGACGGTTTACGAGATCACCGCGGACATCGACCTCGGCGCCGATACCCTTCGCTTTTTAGGGGATGACGACGCACAACTGACCCTTCTGCTCGGCGAGCATACCCTGTCGGCGGACGGCACCGTGCTTACGGTCGACGGCGGACGGCTTTCAATCAGGGGCACGGGCGAGATCCGCGCCCGCTCGGGCTACGCCATCGCGTGTGAGGGCGGCAGTCTGTCGCTTTACGGCGTCAGCGTCGCGACGGCGGGTGACTACGCGGCACTTCTTTCGGGCGGCGTGCTTTCCGCGACGGATAGCTCCTTCGCGGCGCAAAGGAGCGGTCTTTATTACGTGAGCGGCGATCTCTATCTGCCAAGCTCCGACGATACGCTTGACTTCACGGTCGCCGAGGACGGCGCGATCCCCGTACGCTTTTTCCTGCATTCCGAGCTCGGTGTTTTCCTCGACGGGGAATATCTGGAGAATAACGACGGTCTGCCGATCCCCACGGAGACGGTCCTGACGCTCAAGAGCAAGGTAGCAAGGGTCAACACGGCAGAGGAGCTGACGGCGGCGATCGGCAAAAAGCTCCCCGTGATCTGCTTGACGGGCGATATCGAGCTTGGTGATACCACGCTCGTGATCGGGGACGGTCACGTGCTGGAGCTTGATCTTGGCGGCTACGGAATTTTCGCCGACGGCGATCTTCTGCGCCTTGACGGCGGCGTCCTTCTCCCCTATAACGGGACACTCGACTCCACGGGCGGTGCGGCGATCGTTTTAAACGGCGGCTACGCACAGCTTGAGGAGAGCGTTCTGCTCGTGGGCGGGGATGCCGAGGTGGTCTATTACGGCGGCAGCATCTTCTTCTCTACCGCGGAGCGCATACGGTTCGATCTCAAGACCGACCTTTCAAACTCCTTTGACGTTCTTTCTTACGCCTACGCGAATGCGCTCTATGGAGAGGACGGCAGGGTGATCACCACCGCCGCAGTCGAGGCGGGAAGCTACTACGTTGAAAAGCTGCCGCCCCTGATCTCCACGGCCGAGGAGCTGCGCACGGCGGCGGCAAACGGCGGCGTCTTTGGGCTGAACGGCCCGCTGACGCTTGACGCACCCCTGACGGTCAGCGCGGACCTGACGCTCTATCTGAACGGCTACCGCATTGATTTCAGCGGATCGACCGACGCGCTCGGCTGGATCACCGTCGCTGACGGTGCTACGCTGACGCTCGACACGCAATACGGGGCAGGGCAGATCGTTACCTACGGCGCGACGACCCCCGCGGTCTACGTGGCGGCGGGCGGCACGCTCGAATTACAGCGGGCAGAGATCTGCTGCTTCCTTGACGGTACCGACGAGGGCGTAGCGCTCCGCGTCGCGGGCGACGCCGTGCTGGATGCGGGCACTGTTATAGGTCGGGTACAGACCGACGAGGGTGGCTACGTGCTGCTGTGGGATACGGCGATCAATGCGATCAATACGCCCGCCTTCCTCTACGGCGGCGGCACGCTCGACCTTTCCGATGCAAATACGGGTTGGCTCGAAGCTATACGCTTTGCACTGGCGGCAGACTATGCGATCGACTCCGAGAGGATCGTGCTTCCCGCGGGGCTGACGCTCTACCGCGACGGCGCCCCTGCGGCGGGCAGCTGTGCGGCGGGCGAGATCCTCACCGTCGGTTCAAGGGAGATCACCGTAACGAGCGCGGCGGAGCTGCAGGAGGCACTGTACGCCGACGGCGCGACCGTGATCCTCGGCGCCGATATCACGCTGACCGAATCGCTCACCGTCGGGTACGGCGTGACGGTAACGCTCGACCTTGCGGGGCATACCGTAACGGGCGCGGCGGAGTCGGGACCGAGTTTCCTGGTCCAGATCACCAGCGGCGAGCTGACGCTCATTGATATGGTCGGCGGCGGCGGTCTTTACGGGGAAAACTGCGTGTATGTGTTCGGCGGCAGCTTCCTGTTCGCCGCAAGCCTGACGGCGGAAAACGGCATGGGCATCCTGATGGACGGCGACGCCTACGCGACGCTGTCAAACGGATCGATCAATGCGGCTGTTCCGGTTTCCTCAACCACCGAGTGGACGGGGTCGGTCTCTCAGCGCGCAACGAAGCTGAATGCGTCAAGCTCCATTCAGTTTTCGATCCTTGCGGGAACGGTCGATCTCTCGGGCTCGGCGTACGTCACTCACAAGCTCTTTTTCCACTCCGACTATGAGAATGCGCTGATCCTTCACGATTCGCAGGTCGTCTACGACGACGACGGCGTACCGACGGGCGAAGATTTCCGCAATAAGGTCATCACCGTCCGCTTCGAGAAAAACGAATCTTAAAAAGCAAAAAACCGAGAGTCACGGCTCTCGGTTCTTTGCTTTTTACGGGGGCTTCTTCCGCTTTTTTTGCAAAAAAAGCTTGGCAAAAAACGGCTAGGGGTTTTTCACGCGCGAAGCACGGAACACCCGAGCGAAGCGAGGATATCGAACGGCGGTACGCCGTATATCGAACCGAGGCACAGCCGAGGTATATCGAACCGCGCACAGCGCGGTATATCGAGCGAACGAAGTGAGCATATCGACAAAAACGGCATCCACCGAATGCCTTTTTTTCATTTTCCCCCCATAAAAGTCGCTTGCCGTCGCCGACGCTCGGGTGAAATCCGCCGAGGCGGCGGATGAGATCCTTCGCTTTGCTCGGATGAAGTCGCTTGCGCGATGAAGTCTCTCGGGCGGTCGCTTTTTTCGTCTGTTTTTTTGCGCGGGCGGCTTGTATTCGGTCGCATCTTTGCGCCAAATCCTTACTTTTGGCACTCAAATGCATCAAAAAGTCGGTTTTGTCCATATTTTTTTGGAAAAAATCCATTTTATTTTGCAATGCGGATGTTGTATAATGTAAGCGTATAAGCATCACAAAAACGCATGCGATTTAAAAAAGGAGAAAAAACGATGAAAAAGAGACTTTTGAGCTTATTCCTCGCATTTCTGATGGTAGTTGCGGTCGTGCCGATGTCGGTACTGCCCGTATTTGCCGCAGACGGTGAGGGAGCAGAGACAGAAACGGTCACGCTGACGACCAAGGACTATGCGTCCCTGTACGTTGAGGGCGCGACGGCACTTCTGCTTGCCTACAACACCACGGGCGACACCGTTGTGATCAATGCAAACGGAAAGGGCACGTGGGCTGACGCCTTGACGGGCACGAAGTATGATCTTTATACGCAGACGAACGACCGCGTTTCCTTCACGGGCCTTGACGGCAAGTCCTACAAGACCGGCTGGACCAAGAACGAGGACGGCTCGGTCGGCTACGAGATGTCCTACGATATCCGTAAGTACGATTCGACCCAGCATCGCCTTTGCCTGCCCGCAACCCTGATGGGTGCTGTGGACGATGAAAACGGCTACGACGCAACCGTTGAGGTGATCGCCGCCGTCAATAAGATCCAGATCAACGAGGGCTGCGTGAAGTATACCGATAAGGATGGAAGCAAAACGCTGACCGCGGGCGACCTCCTTACCGCCAACCGCGAGTTCATCTCGCTGCGCAACTACGGTATGACCTACATTCAGGAGGCAACCTACGCCGCAGGCATGACCGAGATCGGCACCAAGGAGGCCTACACCTTCTATAACGCATCCGGCTATTGGAACGTCGCCGATGCGCTGAGTCAGACGCTTTCGCCGAAGTCCTACGACGAGCGCCCGATGCGCTTCATCTACACCGAAAGCGACAACGGCGACGGCAAAAGCACGCTGAACCACGGCTTCTACTCGGATGCGGACACCGCGATCGGCTCGAGCTTCACCAAGACCGTCACGCAGGTGGCAAGCAAGCAGGCGAACCTCACGTTCTTCAACAGCGTTCCCGCTGACGCGTACTCGATCCGCGTGTACGACAGAACGCTCTCGACCGCGGAGCTTCAGCAGAACCACTTCGCCGACCTCTGTGCCTTCTACGGTGCGGATATCTCGGGACTGCTTGCACTCTCCGAGACCGACCGCGCGGCAGCGATCGCAAAGCTTGCAACGGCTGCGAAGGATCTGACCTTCAAGAACAGCTCGAAGGCGGCGATCGACACGCTGATCGACGGCGAGGTCGCAAAGATCACGGCACAGAAAAAGACGCGCGAGCTTGCATCGCTCTACGTTTCGGGTGCTTCCGTGATCCTCGTTGCCTACAACGCAGATCAGGACGGCACGGTTACCATTAACAGCAGCAACGGCATGGGTAGCTGGAAAAACCTTGTTGACGGTGCTCTTTACACGTTGGACGGAGCAAAGTTGGAGTACAAGGTTAACGGTGAACCCGTAACGACGGGCTGGACGGTGAACGAGGACGGCTCGGTCGGTTACCGCATGGACTTTGCGACGGCAAAGGGGGCGGCCAACGATTACTACCATGCACATGCGCACAACCTGCAGATTCCCGTTTCGGTCTACGAGGGGAAGGACAGCTCAACGGTCGAGATCGTTTCCAAGCCCTACACGCTGGACATCAAGGACGGCAGCACCTATACCGAGGGGCAGAACCTGAACGTGAACGTTGACCACCTTTCCACGAGATATTACGTTGCCTTCAACGTTTTTGAGGCAAAGTATACCGCAGGCCTGCAGAAGGTCGGCACGAAGGGCATTTACGCGGCGTACAACAACACGGCAGCCTGGGGTGGCGGCGGAACTGCCGCAAACATTTTTGATAACTGGCATGCAAGCTATAAGAATGCAGAAAATCAGAAGGCGCTTCACTTTGTCGTAACCGAGGAGCCGAGCGCGACTGCGGGAAAGGTCAACTTCCGGGGAACCTTTTACGAGGGGATGAATTCGATTTCTCTGAGCAACGGCAACGCCGCTACCGCTCCCACCGTGACCGCTACGAAGAACACGGTCATTCACAATAACACGCCAGGTGCGATCTACGCGGTCCGCGTTTACACGCGCGTTCTGAATACGGCAGAGCTGCAGCAGAACCACTTCGTTGACCTGTGCGCGTACTACGACGCCGATATCTCGGGACTGCTCGCACTCTCCGAGACCGATCGCGCGGATGTGCTTTCTATACTGGCAACCCTTTCCGCCGGCATCACCTTTGAGAATTCGAGCAAGGGCGAGATCGACGCGCTGATTGACGAGGTTCTTGACACGATATCGGTAAGAGCAGCGGCAAAGAAGCTCGCGTCGCTCTACGCTGAGGGTGCGACCGCGATCTTCCTTGCAACCGAATCGACCAATGGCACCGTCTACCTGAACGAGAAAACGGGCGGCGGCACCTGGTTCAACCTCGTGGACGGCACCGCACACACGCTGACGGGTACGACGGACAGCTACCAGAATGCCGCGGGCGGCACGGTCAACCTCGGCTGGCACTTCTCCGAGAACGGCGGCGTCACCTACGACCAGACGATGCAGAACGCAATGCAGAGCGCTGCGGCAAACCAGAAGGTTCACCGCTTCGCGATTCCCACCTCCTACCTTGGCAGCGGCTACAACACGACGGTTGAGTACGTTGCAAGGGTCAAGCCGATGCAGGTTTCCACGCAGACGATCCCCAGATACACCGACGTTGATAAAGACGGCACTCTCTCCGCGAACGATACCTTCTATACGGTCAGAACCTATATGGGTCTGCGTAACATTGCCCTCTGTATGTGCTACGACGGCGTTTACGCAAACGGTATGACCGCAGTCAAGCCTGCGATCTCCTACTTCACTTACGACGCGGGTAGATGGAACAACGCGAACCACGGTCAGGCTGCTTCGGCGGCACAAAACCAAGCGGGCGCGATCCGTCGCGTGATCGCGAGCGAGACCTACGTGGGCGGAACCTATACCGCAAAGGCGGGCTTCTATACCGACGGCGACAGCCACAACGGACTCCCGACGAAATCCCTGACCACGCTCCCCACGGGTGCTACGACGATGGTCTTTGCGGAGAATTCCCCTGCCGAGATCTACGCGATCCGCGTCTACGCAAGAACGCTTGAGGATATGGAGAAGCTGCAGAACCACTTCGTCGACCTCGTTGCCTACACGGGCTACGCCATCGACGTTGATCGCTTCGCGGCACTTTCCGAGGACGTAAAGAATATCATTTACACGGCAATGAAGGATATGACCTACGCAAACGCTACGGCAAGCGTGATCGAGACGGCAGTCGAGCAGGCGTACCTCGTTGGTGAGGCGATCAGCTCCGACGGCGTTGCAGTCAACACGAACGCAGAGAGCTCAAACGCACTGCGTACGGTCTATAACGTCAACCTTGCTTCGATCGCCGCGCTTGAGGCGCAGGGTGCTACCGTTGAGTACGGCGCACTGCTTGGTGTTGCTTCCCACGACGGACAGAGCTACCTGACGGTCGAGGATCTCGTACTGGGTGCTGACGGCGTGATCCAGATCGCGGTCTACTCGAACGCGGAGGATACGGACGCTTCCTTCACCTACGTGAAGTACGACGATCAGGACGAAATGTTCGCACAGTACGCGCTGGCAGTCGATTACGGTGACGTCGAGGCGGCGTGCAGCGCAGTTGAGTACGCGACGACGTTCGTCTACCGCGGCTACCTGAAGGTCACCGATGCCGAAGGCACCGAGACGGTGGTCTACTACGCCGATCCCAGCAACCGCTGGTATGACGGCGTTGCGATCGACAACGAGGCACTCGTCTCCCTGCTTCCCGCAAAGAAGGCAGAGAAGATCACGAGCGCGCAGTAATGCAAAACAAAACCGAGAGCTACGGCTCTCGGTTTTTTTTGTTTTTTCTCGTGGGGGCTTTCCGCTTTTTACGGGGGGCTTCTTCCGCTTTGTTTGCAAAAAAAGCTTGGCAAAAAAACGGCTAGGGGTTTTTCACGCGCGAAGCACGGAACACCCGAGCGAAGCGAGGATATCGAACGGCGGTACGCCGTATATCGAACCGAGGCGCAGCCGAGGTATATCGAGCGAACGAAGTGA
>JAZSGY010000104.1:0-12419 GCA_045532985.1 Eubacteriales bacterium
GCCCGCTCGACGATGGATTTCAAGGACAGAGATTCGGCTTCCTACCGCAACCTCTCGGTCGGTTTCGTTTTCCAGAGCTATACCCTGATCCCTCACCAGACCGTCTTGCAGAACGTCGAGCTTGCGCTGACGCTCTCGGGCGTTGGCAAGGCTGAGCGCCGTGCGCGTGCCATTGCCGCGCTGGAGGAGGTCGGGCTCGGGGAGCAGATCCACAAGCGTCCCGCGCAGATGTCGGGCGGTCAGATGCAGCGCGTCGCCATCGCGCGCGCCCTCGTCAACGATCCCGATATCATTCTGGCAGACGAGCCGACGGGTGCGCTTGACAGTGAGACCAGCGTGCAGGTCATGGATCTTTTGAAAAAGGTTGCCGAAAACCGCCTGGTCGTTATGGTCACGCACAACCCCGACCTTGCCGACACCTACTCCACCCGTATCATCCGTATGGTGGACGGTAATATCACCGACGACACCCGCCCGCTTACCGAGGCAGAGCTTGCCGCAGAACGCGCAAACGACGTGCGCCTTGCCGAGGAGGCAGCCCTCGCCATCGCCGAAAAAAAGAAAACGAAGATCAAAAAACGCTCCTCGATGTCCTTTGGCACGGCGTTTATGCTCTCGCTTAAGAACCTCTTTACCAAGAAGGGGCGCACGCTCCTTACTTCCTTTGCGGGCAGTATCGGCATCATCGGCATTGCCCTCATCCTCGCAGTCAGCACGGGAACTAACGCATACATCGACGCGGTGCAGGAGGAGACGCTCTCCTCTTACCCCATCACGCTGGAGTCGCAGACGGTTGATCTGACCGCGCTGATGCAGAGCTTTATGAACGCTACGAACGAATCGAGCGCGCATCCGCTTGATAAGGTCTACAAGAAGATGGCGATCAGCAATATGCTCAACGCCATTCTGAATCTTGAAACGCACGAAAACGACCTGCAATCCTTCAAAACGCATCTTGAAAACGAGCTGAAGAAGGAGGAGGGGACTCTAAAGGATGCCGTCAACGGCGTCTCCTATAACTATCCGCTCGATCTTCTGATCTATACGAAAAACGTGGACGGCAACATCATCGTCTCCGACACGCAGGAGCTGATGATCAGAATGGTTGCCGCCGTTATGGGAACCACCCCCGAGATCATCGAGCAAAGCGGCTCAACGATGATGGTGCAGGGCGTTACGCTCTGGCAGGAGCTTCTGAAGGGCACCGACGGCTCGCACGTCAACGATCTTCTGAAGGATCAGTACGAGCTTGTCAACGGCGATTGGCCGAACGATTATAACGAGGTCGTTCTGGTCCTCGACGAGAACCACGAGCTTGACGATCTGACGCTCTACGCTCTCGGTCTTCTGCCCGAATCGAATATTCAGGCGATCATTGACGCCGTAACGAAGGGCAAGGAGGTCCCGACGAAGGCTGACTCCTGGACCTACGACGAGATCCGTCAAATGACCTTCAAGACCATCCTCGGCGCGGATTGCTACCGCAAGAATCCGGACGGCACCTACACCGACCTGCGCGAAACGCCCGAGGGACTTTCGTATCTTTACAACGATAAGGCGATCACTCTGCGCGTCTCGGGCATCATCCGACCGAGCGACAAGGCGACCACGACGATGCTGACGGGCTCGATCGGCTATACCGCCGCCCTGACCGAGGAGGTCATCCGCCGCGGTGCTGAAAGCGACATCGTCAAGGCACAGCTTGAAAATCCCGAGATCGACGTTCTGACGGGCCGTCCCTTCCGCGATAACGACCTGACGAATGCGGAAAAGAAGGAGGCACTGCTCTCCCACATCAATCATATGACCGATCTTGAGAAGATCGCGACCTACACCGCCATCTGCTGTATTATGGATCCCGATCTTTTGAAAACGCAGACTGACGCGGTGATGCAAACGAAGGACGTCGCTGCGATGCGCACCGAGCTGATCGGCATCTACGTTCAGCAAACGGGTATGAGCACGGATATGATCGCCGAGCATATCAACGGTCTTTCCGAGGACGAGGTCAAGGCGGCGTACCGCCAGATCGCAGAGGCGGGCGTGCAGCAGGCATATGCCGCACAGGTCATGGCACAGCTTTCGCAAATGGACGCGCCGACGAAGCTCGCGGCGTTCGAGTCGGCGCTCGCAACCTACACCGACGAGCAGTTCGGCAGTTACTACGACGCCGTCGTGGAGTTCTCCGATGCAACCTACGACGAGGTGCTTCGCGCCATCGGCGCGGCAGATCTCGCCGTTCCCTCTATGATCAACATCTACGCCTCCTCCTTTGAAAACAAGGACGTTATCGAAAAATTCATTGCGGATTACAACGTCGGCAAGGAGGATTACCAGCAGATCCGCTACACCGATTACGTCGGACTTCTGATGGGCTCGATCACCACGATCATCAATGCCATCACCTACGTCCTGATCGCCTTTGTCGCGATCTCGTTGATCGTTTCTTCGATCATGATCGGCGTCATCACGCTGATCTCGGTGCAGGAGCGCACCAAGGAGATCGGCATTCTGCGCGCGATCGGCGCGTCGAAGGGCAACGTATCGAGCATGTTCAATGCGGAGACCATCATCATCGGCTTCGCCGCGGGCTTGGTTGGCGTCGTGTTCACCTACCTCGCATGCATTCCGATCAATCTGATCCTCTATGCGTTGACCGATATTGCAAGCCTTCGCGCCTTCCTTTCACCGTGGTCTGCGATCATCCTCATCGCCATCAGCGTCGTTCTGACACTGATTGCGGGCGTCATTCCCTCGCGCAGCGCGGCAAAGAAGGATCCCGTCGTAGCACTTCGCACCGAGTAAGCGTGGTAGCAACCGCAAACGTAAACCCCAAAAGGAGCAGAGAATCTTTCTCTGCTCTTTTTTTCTCTTGACTTTTTTGACGTTTTGTGGTAGTATAAAATTGGAGTAATTTGGAGATTTAATAAATGGAAGGAGATTATATATGGGCATTTTCGATGTTTTGAATCTGATCTGCGGCCTCGCCCTCTTCCTTTTCGGTATGGAAGTGCTTGGCAACGCGCTGAAAAAAAGTGCGGGACGGCAGCTCAAAACCATTCTCGGCAACCTCACTTCCAATAAGTTCAAGGGCTTCCTTTTAGGTCTTGGCGTGACCGCCGTGATCCAGTCCTCGTCCGCCACGACGGTTATGGTCGTCGGCTTCGTCAACTCGGGCAGTATGACGCTCGGACAGGCTGTCGGTGTTATTATGGGCGCCAACGTCGGTACCGCCGTTACCTCCTGGATCACCGCCCTTTCGGGTATCGGCTCGGCAGGCACTGCCGTCGGACTTTTGCAGTGGCTGAAGCCCGATGCGTGGATGCCCATTCTTGCGCTGATCGGCATCTGCCTTCTGATGTTTGCAAAGAAGGGCAGAAAGCAGGATATCGGAACCATCCTGCTCGGCTTTGCCGTTTTAATGGTTGGTATGGACGTGATGTCGGGCGCCGTCTCGGGTCTGAAATCGAGCGAGTCCTTCCAGAATATTCTCGTGATGTTCGAGAATCCGATCCTCGGCGTTTTGGTCGGTACGGTCGTTACTGCGATCGTACAGTCCTCCTCGGCGTCGGTCGGTATCCTCCAGTCTTTGACGCTGACGGGCGCGATCTCCTACGGCACCGCGCTCCCGATCATTATGGGTCAGAACATCGGTACCTGCGTGACCGCTCTGCTTTCCGCGATCAGCGCGGGCAAAAACGGTAAGCGCGCCGCCTTCGTCCATCTTTACTTCAATATTATATGCGTCGTTATCGTTCTGTCCGTCTTCTATCTGCTCAACTTCATTTTCAAATTCGCCTTCGTCAGCGCGGCGATCAACCCGTGGGGCGTTGCCGCGGTGCATACCCTCTTTAAGATCATTTCGGTCATCATTATGGCGCCCGCGACGAGGCTGCTTGAAAAGCTCGCTTATCTGACCGTCCGCGGCTCCGACGATGACAAGGATCGCTTCACCCATATGCTGGACGAGCGTCTGCTTGAGACGCCCGGCGTCGCAATTGCCCGCGCCCGTGCCGTCACGGCTGAAATGGCAACGCTTTCGGTTGCCTCCCTTAAGGACGCGCTTGTTCTGTTCGACGGCTATGACGAGAAGAAGGCGGAAGCAATTCGGAAGGCGGAGAACACCGTTGACATTTACGAGGACGTCCTCGGCTCCTATCTCGTCAAGCTCTCCTCACAGGATATGACACCGCAGGACAGCCACGAGGTGACGAAGCTGCTTCATATGATCGGCGACTTTGAACGTATTCCCGACCACTCTGTCAATCTCCTCGAATCGGTTGAGGAGCTGCGGGAAAAGAAGCTCGACTTCTCACAAGAGGCAAAGCGCGAGCTGTCCGTCCTCTACGGCGCGATCGGTGAGATCGTCACGATCACGGCGGATTCGTTCACCGCCGCAGACCTGTCGCTCGCGGCACGCGTTGAGCCGCTGGAGCAGGTCGTCGACTACCTCAAGGACTCTATCCGTCACAGCCACATCAAGCGTCTGCAGGAATCAAAATGCACCATCGAGCACGGCTTCGTCCTCTCTGACGTTCTCACGAGTCTTGAGCGCGTCTCCGACCACTGCTCGAACATCGCGGGCCGTTATATCGAGCTGTCGCTTCACGACGACCTCGGCGTACACGAATATCTTAACAAGATCAAATCGGGCGGCGAGGAGTTCCACCGTATGTACGGCGAGTATATGCAGAAGTACGCACTCTCATAAAAAACATACACCCCTCGGCTTTGCCCGAGGGGTGTATGTTTTTTTACCGTTTGGATGCGCCTGCCACCAGCGCCATCGTAAACGCGCCGGCAGAGCCGCCGACCAAAAGCCCGACCAAAAATTGCAGCATAAGATCTCCCTCCGATCGCTTTCGCTCATATTTTAGTATAGTATGCGCAAAAATAAAAGAAGTTAATCAAAAGAAAACTCCCCGAATTGCTTCGGGGAGCCGAACAAACGTCTTAGCCGTTGTTCTTAATGTCGTTCTCGTACTTTTCGATCATCTTCTTCGGTAGTGCAAGAGCGTTAACAAACCGCCGCAGGTGCAAAGCAATTTTTAATTAGCAGATTTTTGTTATAGCAAGGAAGAGGACGAAGAGCATACGCAGGTATGGTCGAGGAGTCTGACGCGGCTATGGCGAAAAGATGCAATGAAAAATCGGTTTGGTCAGCGCTCTTGCACACCGTATCTGACCGCCGACAGAACCAGCCTGACAGGCGGGCAAAGAAAAATGAAAAGGGCAGCCCGATATTTCGAGCCGCCCCCGTTTTTGAGGTCAGTCAACAGACCTCGCTTTGGCTTAAACGGTTTCTTCTGATGACTGAATTAGCCGTTGTTCTTAATGTCGTTCTCGTACTTTTCGATCATCTTCTTGACCATCTGACCACCGACAGAACCAGCCTGACGGGAGGTAAGATCGCCGTTGTAACCGTTCTTCAGGTTGACACCAACCTCTGCAGCGGCTTCCATCTTGAAACGATCAAGAGCAGCCTGCGCCTCGGGAACTACTACTTTGTTCTTAGACATTGTAAAATCTCCGTTTGGGATATCTATATTTTCGAGAGCCGTCGCGGTGCTCTCGATCGGGCGCCGTGCAACTCTCTGCTATTATTGTGGTCGGTGTCAAATAAAATATGAAAGGTAATTTTTTGTGAAAAAATGAGAAACGGGCGTTCACTCCTGCTTCGGGGCGTGCCCGAATTTTTTCTTATAGAGACGGGTAAAGAAGGAGAGATTCGTAAAGCCGGATTCATACGCCGCCTCGGAAACGTTATACTCTCCGCTAAGCAGCTTGTTTCTTGCGTGCAAAAGGCGGATGCTGTTGCGATAATCGACGGGCGACATACCTGTGTATTCCCGAAAGAGGCGACGAAAATTTGCTTCACTCATATCGCAAAGCATCGCGTAGTGGGGAACCTTTTCGTTTTCGGTCCAATGCTCGTCAAGCGCACGCAGGGCGGGACGGAGCTTTCTGAACTTTTTGGGGATGCCGCCGAATCCTTCGTCTACTCTCCACAGCAGCTCGTAAAGGCAGGAAAGCGTGTGAAAGGGATGAGATGCAGCGCTGTGCTCCGTAGATCTGAAAAAGGCGTCGATCAGCTCGCCTGCGTGCGGAAGCTCGATCTTTACGGGCACGGATAAATAATCGGGAAGCTCGCCCGAGATCAGGTCGAACTGCACGATCTTGATCGAGGTACCCTTCGCCGCGTATTTCCCCGTATAAACGCTCCCCTTGGGAATGAAGGTAAGCTCTCCCTGCTCGGCACGCAAGGTTTCGATCCCGCAGCCGCGGAAGACGTCGAGCAGTGCGCCGCTCTCAACGTAAATGAATCCGTGCTTTTCTCTCCCGTGCGGGAAGGAATGCTTGTAATCCTTCGGTCTTGACACGCTTTGCACGTCAATGTTTCCAACACGGAAAAGCGGATCCTGCAGATCGTATTGATGCTTCATATGATCACCTCGATTCAATTTTACATCATTTTTTTGAAATGTCAAGAAAAAATGATCGAATCGTATCAAGAAATTTTGCATTTGACTTGTTTTTTGATTGAATTTGTGATATTCTACACTTAAGAAAACGGGGAGGGAACTATATGAACGCGCAGTTTTTGCTGAAATCGGAAAATGCAAGGCGGCTTTACGACGGCTTTGCGCGGGATTTGCCGATCATTGATTTTCACAACCATCTGGCGATTGACGATATTGCATCGGACAGACGGTACGAGAGCATCTACGAGCTTTGGCTTGCGACCGATCCCTACAAGCATCGCTTGATGCGAATCTGCGGTGTGCCCGAGTATTTTATTACGGGAGATGCCACACCCTACGAGAAATTTGAAAAATTCTGTTCCGTGCTTCCGCTGCTTGCGGGCAATCCCGTCTACGATTGGTCACGCATGGAAATGTCGCGTATTTTCGGCATTGATGAATTGCCTCGTGGGGAAAATGCGCGTTACGTATACGACGAATGCGCAGAGATGCTCGCTTCGCCCGAGTTTTCGAGCAACGCGATCCTTTCGCGATTCAATATTGAATATCAATCGCCCGTCGCTACGCTGCTTGACGATCTCTCCGGCTTTGACGGCACGCAGGTTGCTCCGTCACTCAGGGGTGACGAGCTGCTTGCACCCACGTCGGAATTGAAGGAGAGGCTTTCGCAAAAGAGTGGCATCGCCGTTGTTGATGACACAAGCTACGTAAGAGCGGTCTGCGTGATGCTCGATCGATTCGGTGAAAGAGGCTGTCGATTTGCAGATCATTCTCTTGATGCCGGCTTTTTTCGCGACGATGCAAACGGAAAAAAGACGGAAATGCTCGTCAGGCTTGGCAAGGAGTACGCAAAACGCGGCTGGAGTCTGCTTTTACATTTGAACGCCAAGCGCAGAACGAGTCCCCGCCTCCTTTCGGTTGCCGGTCCTGCGGGTGGCTTCGCTGCCGCGGGGGAAGGCTTTGACATCTCCTCCGTTGCCGATCTTCTCGGGAAAATGGAAGCAAACGGCGGCTTGCCCGATACCGTTTTGTTTCCCCTTAATATGAGCGACCAAGCGCCGCTTTCGGTTTTTCAGGGCTCGTATGCAGAGGACGGGATACCGTCAAAGGTCGGGCTGGGTCCCGCCTGGTGGTGGTGCGATCATAAATTGGGAATCGAAAACACCTTGTCATGCGTCGCATCCTTCGGAGTGCTGTCGCAGTTTATCGGCATGACGACCGACTCACGCAGTATTCTCTCCTTCGTGCGGCACGATTATTTCCGTCGCATCCTCTGCACGTGGATCGACGGACAGAACCGAGAGGGAGAGTGGGGACTTTCCTCGGAGCTTCAAGGGAGGATCGTTCAAAAAATTTCCTATCAAAACGCAAAAGAAAAAATCGAAAGAAAAAGGAGTATGTAATATGGATCAGTATTATCAGGGAAGGGTTGCCGTCGTAACGGGGGCGGCAGGTATCATATGCTCGGAGGTCGCGAAGGATCTTGCATCCCTCGGCATTTTCGTCGTTTTGGCGGACAGAGCGATCGAGAACGCGCAAAGGGTTGCCGAGCAGATCCGAGCAAAGGGCGGCGCGTGCGCAACCTACGCCTGCGACGTGACCGACAAGGCGGCAGTCGACGCGTTTGCCGCCGAAGTGATCGAAAAGCACGGCAGATGTGATTTTTTGATTAACGGAGCAGGCGGGAACAATGCAAAAGCACAGCCGAAGATCACGAAATTCGATCCGCGAGAGCTGGAGGACGAGCGTCCCGAGGATCTGGTGGGACTCTATAACGTAGATATGCAAGCGTTTGAAAACGTCATTCGTCTGAACACGATGGGCACCGTTTACCCACTTTTGGCGTTTGCAAAGTATATGGCGAAAAACGGTGAAGGCAGCATCGTCAACTTCGCATCGATGAATACCTACTGTCCTTTGACGAGGAATTTTGCTTATGCGATGAGCAAGGCGGCGGTCGCGAATTTCACGCAGGCGTTTGCGGCGTACTTTGCCCACACGGGCGTGCGCGTTAACGCGGTTGCTCCCGGCTTTATCATCAACGACAGAAGCAAGCTGATCCTCGGCACGCCCGAGGAGGGCTTGACGAAAAGAGGGCAGGACGTCATTGACCACACGCCGATGGAAAAATTCGGACAGGCAAAGGATATGTGCGGCGCGATCCGTTTCCTGATCGACGAGCGCGCTTCGGGCTTCGTGACGGGCGTTACCATTCCCGTTGACGGCGGCTTCCTGACTCTGTCGGGTGTCTGAGAGGGACGACTATGATACTGGCCGATTATTTTCGCTCACAGCACGATATGGCGTGGGATTTTGCCCTCGCCTCAGGCGTGCGCCACGCCGTCATCAGACTTCCCGAGGACGGAAAATTTGATTATGCCGATAAGAACCACTGGCAAAGCCTTGTGAAACGCTTCACCGATTTCGGTGTGACCCCCGTCGCCATTGAGCCGATGCCAAACGAGCTGCACGACCACATTAAGGCAGGGGACGCGATGCGCGACGAGAGCATTGAGCGCGTCATCTCTATGTTCCCCAATATGAAAGCGTACGGCATTGATACGATTTGCTTTAACTTTATGGCACATATCGGCTGGCTTCGCACCTCGTCGGAATATCCCGAGCGCGGCGGCGCTAAGGTCACCGAGTTCAATCTTGCCGATTTTAAGCCCACGGGCGCGAAAATCACGGCGGACGAGCTTTGGGCAAACTACGAGTATTTTATAAAAGCTGTCGTTCCCGAAGCTGAAAAATATGGAATCAAGCTCGGTCTTCATCCCGACGATCCGCCCGTGCCGAGACTTGGCGACGTGGAGCGCATTATGATCAGCAAGGAGAATATCAAAAAAGCCGTGTACGGCTTCGTGTACAGCGACTCCCTCGGCATCACGATGTGTCAGGCAAACTATTTTATTATGGGCGAGGATCTTGAAAAAACGATCGAGGAATTTGCCGATAAAATATTTATGGTACATTTTCGCAATACCACGGGGATACCCACGCACTTTCGCGAGACCTATCATGACAACGGCGACATCGACATGGCAGGAGTCATGCGGGCGTATATTAAAAACGGCGTAAACGTTCCCGTTCGCGTCGATCACGTGCCGACGATGGTGGGCGAGGTCTCGACGCTTCCCGGCTACGACGCAATGGGAAGGCTTTTTGCCATCGGATACTTAAAGGGAATACTCGACGCCTGTAAAGGAGTAGCACTATGATCAAAATCGGAAGTGAAATTATCAAAAACCAGCCGAAATTCTGGAACCACGCGGTCTTTCACCCGACCGATGCGGTAGAGGACCCTTGGGGTCGCCGCATCCTTGATAAATGCGCTGAGGATAAAGCACTTGACTCGCTTCGCATCTACACGATGTTTGAGGATATCGTTTACATTGGCGAAAACGGTGAGATCTGTTACGATTTCCGCCTCAGCGATCTGCGTCTTGACTACCTCGTCGAAAAGGGCTACAACCTTACCCTCGCATTTGCGGGCATCCCCGACTGTATGGCGGACAACCTGCACGCAAAAACGAACAACTCTAAAAAGCACAAGCGCTATAAGGGCAAGCTTTGGAACACCTCGCCCTTGAAGGACGAGGCACCGTGGGAGGAGCTTTGCTACGAATACACCAAGCACATCGTCGAGCGTTACGGGCTTGATACCGTCAAAAAATGGCGGATGCACTGCTTTAACGAGCCGGACTGGTCGCCCTTCTTCCTCTCAAACCTTGACCAGAGCCGTGAGGCTGTGATGGCTCGCCTCACCGAATACAACCGTCTTTATTCCGCCTTCCAGCGCGGCGTGCGCCGTGTGTCGGAGGAGCTGCAGATCGGTGGCCCTGCCCTCGCGGTAGAGCTCGATTTCCTGGAGGGCTGGCTTGACTACGTCAGGGAAAACGGCCTGAAGCTTGATTTCGTCACGGGTCACTATTACGGCGGCTCACCGATGAGCTTCAACGCCAAGACCGAATGCATCTGCGTGGAAAATCTCGTTAAGAAGCACAAAAAATACGTAGAGCTGGTCAGCAAGCACGGCTTTTCACATCTGCCGCTCGTGATCGACGAGTGGGGAATGGCAAGCTGCGGCTTCTTCAACCGCGACGAATGCCCCGATCTGATGGCAAGGGAGCACGAGGTATTTTCCGCCTACTTTGCAAAGCTGATCACAAGATATATAGAGGAAGATTTCAAGATCGAAAAGCTGATGATCTGCCTCTCGGGTCAGCATGAGATGAAGGAGGACTTTACGGGCTTCCGCAATTTCTTCACGCTCAACTTTATCAAAAAACCGATCTATAACGCCTTCGTTCTTTCTTCAAGGCTGGGCTGCGGCTTGCTGGATTACGAAAAGGACAGCAAAAACCTCTTTGCCGTCCCCACGAAAACCGACAAGGGATACGCCGTCCTTCTCACCTATTCCTCGGAAACCTTTGAGGAGGAGATCCCGACGCTTTCCGAAACCCTGACCTTCGATGAAAGCATCCTCGGCAAAAGTGTCACGGTCTACTGTATCGACAAAAGCACCACCAACCCCTACCGTCTCTTTCAAAAAATGGGAGAGCCGAAGGAGCTCAGCGAGGAGCAGATCCTCACTCTGCGCGCGGAGGGGATCCTGGAGCCTACGGCAAGCTTTACGGCAACGGAAAACCGAATTCCACTCATCTTTACGCCGAACTCCGTCTTCCTCGTTACGGTTGAGTGAGTATTTAATAAGGGAGAAAAGCTATGAAATTCAATGACAGAGAAGCAATTATCGAGCTGACCCCTCTTTGGAAGGGCGAGCGTTTCCCGGACGGGCGGCCGAAGGTACCGCAAAAGTACATCGATAAAATGCGCAAAATGACGCTTGAGGAGCTTTGGAAGCCCATCTTCCTCAAGGGCTACGAAAGCCAGTTTGAGGGCGACCTCAAGACTCTGCACGACGACGGGCGCAAGCTCATCGGTCGCGCCGTTACCGCTACTTACGTTCCCACCCGTCCCGATCTGCAGGAGGTTACCTTTGCCGTCGGCAAGGCGGAGGGCAGAAAGGGCAACTACAACCAGTGGGTCATCGACTCGCTCGTTGAGGGGGACGTCGTAGTTGCCGATATGTACGATAAGATCTATAAGGGCACCTTTCTCGGCGGCAATCTGACGACTGCTATCCGCACGAGGACGAAGACGGGCGGCGGTGTCATTTGGGGCGGCATCCGTGACGTTGAGCAGATGAAGCAGGTCCCCGACGTGCAGGTCTACTACCGCGGCATCGACCCCACCCCGATCCGTGAATTCGTAATGAAGGACTTTAACGGCATCACCCGCATCGGCAAGGCAACCGTACTGCCGGGCGATATCGTTTACGGCGCAGGCGGCGGCGTGCTGTTCATCCCCGCGCATCTCGTTGAGGAGGTCGTTGACGGTGCCGCAAAAACCCACGTCAAGGACGACTTCGGCTTTGAAATGATTGCGGCAAATAAATTCACCACCGCGCAGATCGACAGAGCAACCTGGACTGAGGAAATGCTCGATATGCTGGTTGAGTGGATCAAAACCGATCCGCGTGGGGAAAAATACCGTGATCTCGATTGGTCGCACGAATACGACCTCGCGAGAAACGGTGACCCCGACGACACGCAAACGATGCTTTGATTTCAATGGTTCAAGGGGGAATATAAAAAATTTTATATAAAGGAATATAAAAATTTTATAAAACCCCTTGACAATTGACTATAATGTTTGATATAATACCAAAGCACCCCAAAAAAGGAATCCCTTGGAGGGTGCCGAATATACGAGCGAAAAAGAATTGAAAAAACTTTTGCAAAAGGTATTGACAAAGCTTTAACGCTTGTGTATAATAAGAGAGTCGCCGACTTGCGGGAAGCGAGTAACGCGCGGCGAAAAAACGGTCTTTGAAAATTGAACAACAGAAATTTCGAGCACTGAAATGAAGTG